>CAMDPK010000120.1 GCA_945904015.1 Candidatus Kuenenia stuttgartensis
GTCGAAGCGAAACCGCCTCAGAACATCCAAAACAGCACCGACCTGATTGGCAAGACTCGGCTGTGGTTCGACCTGATTCACCTGGCGCTGCAAACCGACTCCAGCCGGCTGGTCACGCTGCAACTGATCGGGACCAGCGGCGTGCCGCCAATTCAGGGCGTGAGCCAGGGCCATCACGATCTGTCTCATCACGGCAAAGACCCAACCAAGATCGCACAGCTAAAAATCCTCGAACTGGAGAAGATGAAGACGCTCCGCGACTTCCTGACCCAGTTGAAACAAACGCAGGAGGAAGGGGACAGTCTGCTCGACCGCACGACGGTCTTTTTCAGCAGCAACCTGGCTGACGCCAGCAAGCACAGCGTCAAGAACATGCCGGTGCTCTTGGCCGGCGGCGGCTTCAAGCACGGCCAACATCTGGCCTTCGACGAAAATAAAAATCCGCCGCTGAGCAATCTCTTCGTGAGCATGCTCCAGCGCATGAACATCGAAGCCGACAAGTTCGGTTCCAGCACCGGCACGCTCACGGGGTTGGAGACGACGTAGCCACGTTCGCCAGAACGTGGGTCTTTCGCACGAGACCTTCCGACGGAGTTCACTTCGTCGTCGGCTTGAACGACTCGAACACGTCGGCCAGGACTTTGTCGGCGAGGCGGCCGGCTTCGTCGAGGATCAAATCCTTGGCTTCGGGCAGAAGCGGCGACATGTTCGGTTCGTAGCCGCCGGACTTGTACGACTCGTGCGTGCAGATGTAGCCGAGATGGCCGTTCGCGTAACCGACGACGATGACCTTGGCTCGGTCGGCGATTCGCTTTTCGATTTGGAAGCCGTACTCGACCATCGGCTCGCCGGGGATCGTCAGCAGCAGAAACTCGCCGATGCGCAGAGCTTGCATCTCGCAAGCCAGCTTCTCTTTTTTGCCGGGAAGTTGAATGACGCTCGAAGCGCACTTGAGCGGATAGATCGACTTTCGCTTCGCCAGTTCCTCACGCACGACGCTGCGGTCGGCGGCGCGCACCACGGCGCAACCGAGACTGCGGCCGGTCCACTTGATGTCGGCCTCGTCGCCGCAGCGATATGGTTCGCCGGGAAGGTTTGGGCGGATGTCGCCGGCGCAGCCTTGCAGGAACATCGCGCGCGTCTTCGATCCGTAGACCATCTCGACAAACGTCTGCGATTCTCCGGGAAAGTCGGCGCTGATCTTGGGGAAGCCATTCGGATGCGGCGGCGTGAGCTTGTCGCCCCAGGTGAAGACACACGGATGACAGACGGCGTGCATCAGAACGGACATCGGTTCCAGCGACCGGCCGTCATCGAACCGGAGCACCTTCACGCGATGATCGCACGGCCCATCGGGATTGAGCCGCACCACCGCTCGGCCGTTGATGACTTTGCGTCGGTTGATGTTGAAGTCGATGCGATCCTCGCCGTAGCCAACCGTCACCGGCCGCATCTCCGTGACGGCGACGGCGGTCGCGGCACCGATCTTGGCGACCATCTCGCGACTCCAAGCCGACTCGCGCGACCAGCCCGGTCCCGAATGATTGTGCGATGCCGCGACCAAAATGTTTTCGCGAGGCATCTCGGTTTTCTGAGCGATCACATCCCGCAGCGCGGCAACCATCTCGCTCGACGCACTGATCAAATCGAGCGTGACAATCGCCGCTTGCGTGTGCTCATTGGCCAGCAGCAGCACGCCGGCTCGAATCGGATCACGGATTCCATTCGTCGGTCGCACGTGCCCGACGACAGGCGTCTCGGCCGGCGGAGTGATATCGACCTTGGCCACACCCGCGCGCAAGTTCGATTCGATTCGGAATTGAAAGGCGTCGTCCGCCATCGACCACTTCGCGCAGACGACCAGCACGGCACAGATCAAGCAGGGGATCATCCGACGTGGGTATCTCATTGGGCGAGTTCCTTTCAGGGAGTTGTTGTCAGCCAAACCAAACTGCCCGACGACTTGGCCACGCGGTCCAAGCTCACCTTCAAGATGGATACATGAGCCACAGCAATCTACCGGATTGCGACTCGCGCCGCGCCGCAAGGTGGACCTGCATTGAAGATTCTGTAGCCACGCTCGCCAAGAGCGTGGGTTTTCTGCGAATCCACCCACGCTCTTGGCGAGCGTGGCTACCCAGAGATCAATGCGGGGCCGCTTAGCGTGAGTTCTCGGCCTCGTGGCTCGTGGTGGTGAAAGGCCGAGAATGTCCGGCCCATGCGAAGTCGCGAAAGCTGGGCAAGTTCTTCAAGATTGAGGGACGCTCTTCATTCAACTTCCGGGGTCTGATAAGGTTGGCTCAGTCTGAGTTTTGGAAATGCCGAAAAACAGACGGTTGGAGGTCTTCGCAGAATCATGGCTCGTTGGCTGACAGTTCTGGTCGCGCTCGTGGCTCAAGGCATGGCCTTGATGTCGCCGGTGTGTTTTGTCCGCTGCGTCGGCGCGGACGGGCATGATTGCGTGGAACTGACGGGCCAGTGTCGTTGCTGCGATTGTCAGTCCCAAGAACAGGCTCCGGAAGTGTGTGCTGTTGCAACGTGCGGCCACCATCACGAGGAAGAACTAGACGAGCACGACGCTCCGGTGGGTTGGCAAGTTCGTTGCGAGCATTGCTCGTGTCAGCATTTGCCACTGGAATCGGCTCCGCAGGTGCAATCGAAGTTTTTGAATTCTTACGGGCTGTCGCACACGCCGGACTTTGTGCCGACACGGAATTTCGTGGCGACCGTTCACGCTGTGGAAGTTGTGAGTCTCTCCGCCTCCGGCGGATTGAGGCCGCATGAGTCGCTGCACCTGGCTGCGCTGGCGACCGTTGTCTTGCGCGTGTAAGCGCCGTTCTGCGTGACGCTCGTTCGCGGCTATGGGCCGCATGTTTGGTTGGCGTCGTTGCGTGAGCGTTTCCCCGCCCTTGAATTTGGATGGGCGTGGCCTCGCGCGGTTCTTATTGCGGGACGGATCATGTCCACGTCTTCCAGCGTTTCCTCTACTGCGCCCGTTTCGGTTCCGGCCGAGCCTGCGGGCCAGGAACATCAATCTCCGGAACAGCAAAGCTGGTTCCGAGCGATCATTGGCTCGGTGCCGATGCTGCTGACGTTCGCGCTATTGGCGGCTGTCGCGTATTGGGGACATCACACGGAGTGGAAGTTCTCGACCGCGCAGCGTGACGGAGCGAAGTCATCGCAGACCGCGAAGGTCGAGGACTTGCTAACGACCGAAACCGGTACGTTGTCGCCGGGCAAGTGGTGCGAGCAACATGGCATCGCGGCGTGTCCGCTGTGTGATCGGTCGTTGGCTCAAGTGCTGAAACCATTGGAGCCGGCATCCGCCGACGAGTTGGAGCAAGTCCAGAAGGCGTTCGCGGCGCGAGAACGGCAAGCGGAAACTGTGAGTAGCCACACTCGCCAGAGTGTGGGTTCCCACGTTCTGGCGAACGTGGCTACGAGCGGCAGTCGCGTGCGAGTGGCGTCGAAAGAGGCGGCGGAGAAGTTGGGGATTGATGTCGCGCCGGTTTGGGAAGCGGCGATGACTGAGTCCATCACGGCGAGCGGTGAGGTCAGTTTTGATGCGACGCGAGTGGCTCGCTTGGCGGCGCGAGTGCCGGGGACCGCGTGGCGAGTCTCCAAGCAGATTGGTGACACCGTGAAGGCCGGCGAGTTGCTGGCGATCATCGACGCGGGTGAAGTCGGCAAAGCGAAGACCGAGTTTCTGCATGGCATCGTGCAGGTGCGGCTCAAGGCGCAGGCATTGGCCAATCTGAAAAACGCGCCGGTGCCGGAACGTCAGAAGAAAGAAGCTGAGGCTGCTCGGCGCGATGCCGAGGTCCGGTTGCTCAGTGCCGAGCAAGCTCTCGTCAATCTCGGCCTGACGGTCAAGGCGGTGGAGTTTGGAAAGTTGGATGTGGACGACATCGCGAATCAACTGCAACGGCTGGGGTTGGCTCGCGAGTTGTCGCAGACTGATGCCGATCTGCCGGGGACGTTGCTGCCGTTGCGATCGCCGCTGGATGGCGTGGTGATGCAGGTGGATGTCATCGCAGGCGAAGTCGTTGATCCGGAAGACGTGTTGTTCGTCGTGGCGGACCCGCGTCAGATGTGGGTCAACTTGAACGTCATGGCGGCAGACGCGCGTTGGGTCCAGGTCGGCCAAGCGTCACGGTTCCGGCCGGACGGCATCAAAGCCGAATTCACCGGCCAAGTGGATTGGATCGGCACGTCGGCCGATGAGACGACGCGCACAATTCCGGTGCGCGTGGTCATGCCGAACGCCGACGGCAAGTTGCGAGCGTCTGCCTTGGGCGTCGGCCGTATCGTGCTCCGCGAAGAACCGCATGCGATCACAGTCCCGAACGAAGCGGTGCAGACGTTGGGTGGCTGCGAAGTCGTATTCGTCCGCGACAAAGACTTTTTGAAACCGAACGGTCCGAAGGTCTTTCATGCGCGGATGGTCCGCACCGGCGCGAAGGACATCACGAATACAGAGATCATCGTCGGCGTCGCCATTGGCGAAGTGGTCGTCTCCAAAGGGAGCGCGCTGCTGGCTGGGAAAATAGGGGCGAGGAATTAGGGGCGAGGGGCGAGTCACACAGAACGCAGAATCACGACTTCACGGAATCACGATCATGTCAACCACACAAACATCATCCACCCAATCACCAGTGACGCCGCAGGCGTCACCTTCCTCGCCCCTCGCCCCTAACCCCTCGCCCCTCCGTTGGATCGCTTCAGCGATCCCCGGCGTGATCGCTTTGGCGGCGGTTAGCGGATTGGTGTTCGCCGGTCAGAAAACGCACTG
The DNA here is from genome assembly GCA_945904015.1 of Candidatus Kuenenia stuttgartensis. Lineage (GTDB taxonomy): Bacteria > Planctomycetota > Planctomycetia > Planctomycetales > Planctomycetaceae > SXKJ01. Next base: position 4,793 of record CAMDPK010000120.1, read on the forward strand.
GCGGATCCCGAAGTTCTCGGAGCTGCGCGGGCAGGTCGCCGCCGAAAAGGATGATTGGTGCGAAGCGCACAATGTCCCGGATTCGGAATGCGTCGAGTGCAACAAGGATTGCTTGCCTTCGGCCAAGGAGCGGGGCTGGTGCAAGATTCATGGCGTGCATGAGTGCCCCGTCTGCAATCCGGCGATCGCGCAGATTCCGAACGCTGGCGAAGTTGCCGCCGAAGAGCAGCCGCATTCGGAAGAGGCCTTGAAGTTCGCGCCGCGAACCGAAAACAACAGCAAGTGCAAGTTGCAGCAGCGGCGAATTCAGTTCGCGTCGGAGGAAATCATCGAGCGGCTGGGGATCGAAGTGATTCCCGCCAAGCACGCTCCGATTTCCGAGTCGGTCACAGCGAGCGGCGAGATCGGCTTCGATCCGACTCGCGCGGCGCGGTTGTCGTCACGAGTCTCCGGGACGCTGTGGCGAGTCGAAAAACAAGTTGGCGACAAAGTGAAACGAGGCGACGTGCTGGCGCTCGTGGACGCCGCGGATGTCGGCAAAGCCAAAGCCGAGTTGCAACAGTCGATCGTGAATCTCGATTTGAAGACGCAGACGCTGGCCAATCTCAAAGGTTCAACGGGCGTGGTTGCGGGCAAGTCGGTGCAGGAAGCGGAAGCGGCCGTCGCCGAAGCTCACGTCCGAATGCTCGCCGCGCGGCAGGCGTTGGTGAATCTCGGCTTGCCGCTGCCGAAAGTGGATGACATCAGCGCGGAGCCGGAAGAACTCACACGCGAGTTGCAGTTTCTCGGCCTGACCGACGAGTTGGCGGCTGAAGTCGCAAAGAGTTCGTCGTCCAGCAATCTGCTTCCGGTGCGCGCACCTTTCGATGGCGAAGTCACCGAACGGAACGGCGCGCCGGGCGAAGTGGTCGCTCCGAACAAAGTGCTGTTCGTCGTCGCCGACACGCGCACGATGTGGCTGACGCTCAACGTGCGGATCGAGGACGCAGAACGCATTCAGCCCGGCCAGCGAGTGGAGTTCACTCACGAGGGACATCACGGTCAGGGTGCCACGGATGCAGGAACGGTCACCTGGGTCAGCCCGGCGGTCGATCACGCGACGCGCATGGTGCCGATCCGAGTCAAGCTGCCCAACAGCAACGAACGACATCATGCCCACACGTTTGGGACGGCTCGCATCGTGCTGCGTGAAGAACCGCGTGCGATCGTTGTTCCAGCCAACGCCGTCCACTGGGAAGGGGACTGCTACGTCGTCTTCGTCCGAGACAAGAACTTCGAGAAGTCGAAGTACAAAGTTTTCCACGTTCGCAAAATTCGACCCGGAGCGACTGAGGTGAGGGGCGAGGAGCGAGGGGCGAGGGGCGAGCAAATCCAGGCAGAGCCGAATATCGAAATCGCCGCTGGCTTGTTGCCGGGCGAACTCATCGCCTCCACGAACAGCGGCATCCTGCGGTCAGAGTTGTTGAAAAACAACCTGGGCGCGGGCTGAGCAGACCACAACCACTAACAGCCCGGTCGGGCTGTCTCACAAAAGTAGGTCAGGCTTTCCAGCCTGACACCAGCACTCCCAAAGTTTGCCTGTTTGAAATCGAAAACCCTGCGTCAGCCTAGAAAGGCTGACCTACGACACGCAGAGCGTGCCGGCCAAATTTCAGAAAGGAATCGTCATGCACCTGAACTCTCTTTTGACTCGTTCCGTGTTGGCAACAACGTTCGTACTGAGCCTTCCCGCGTTCGTGATGGCTCAAGCACGCACAACCGCTCCGGCGGCTGCGCCAGCCAGCAAGGCTCAAGCGACCATCGACCAAGCGACCAAAGATGGCAAGTACACGTTTCTGCTGTTCTACAAGACGACCGACGCGGCCTCGAATGCGATGTCCGCGACGTTGAAAGAAGCCTTGGCCGAAAAGTCCGAGCAAGCCGTCGTGGCTTACGTTCAAGTCGGCAATCCCGCCGAGCAGGCGTTGGTCACGAAGTACGACGTGAGCCGTGCTCCGATGCCCATGACCATCGCACTCGCTCCGAACGGAGCCATGACCGGCATGTTCGCGCAACGAGTCACAGCCGAGAAACTCGGAGACGCCTTCGTCACGCCAACGATGATGTTCGCCATGAAGAACCTGCAAGAGAACAAGCTGGTGCTCGTCACCGTGCAAGGTGCGGCGAAAGCTCCGGCCCCGGTCGCGATCAAGGATTTTCAGAGCGACCCGCACTTCAAAGACCGCATCGTCACCATCGGCATGACGGCGGCCGATCCGCAAGAAGGCAAGTTTGTCGGTCAAATGCAGATCGACCCGAAGGCCAAGGCCACGCACACCGTTTTGCTGGCTCCGCCTGGGGTGATGGTCGGCAAGTTCGACGCGGTCGCGTCGAAGGATGAGATCGCCGCAGCGCTGGCGAAAGCGGGCAAGTGCTGCGACGACCCGAACTGCAAACATCATCAACCCGCGACGCGAACGGCGACGCAGCCGCCCGCGACGCGGCGGTAATCGAAAGTAGGTTGGGACTCCGTCCCGACCCGAACGATTGGTCGGGACGGAGTCCCAACCTACGAAAGGGAAATACCATGAACCTCAAAACCCTCGTCTGGCGTGAACTGGCGGAGCGGCCTTCGGCTATGCTCACCAGCACGCTGACTATTTTGCTAGGCGTGACGGCGCTCGTCGCGATTCGTCACGTCACCGTGTTCTCGGAACGCGAAGTCGGACAGCAACTGCAATCGTTGGGAGCCAACGTGCTCGTGCTCCCCAAGGACGCGACGTTGCAGGATTACTACTCGGCCGACCTGACCGAGCGGACGCTGCCGGAGTCGCATGTGGCCAGCATCCTGTTGGAGAACCTGCCGGGCGTCGAACGGCTCTCGCCGAAATTGTGTGTCTCGGCAAAGGTCGCGAACCGCGATGTGACGCTGACCGGCATTCTGCCGCAAAGCGAGTTTCAAGCGAAAGCGGCGTGGCAATCGGTTTCGCTGTTCAGCAACAAGCACGAGGGCTGCAAGAAAGCCGCGTGCGGGCCAAAGACTTACGACGCCGCGCCGGAATCGCTCGCCAGCGAGCGGACCATCGACCAGTTGAAGGACAACGAAGCGATCATCGGTGCCGATGTCGCCGAGTTCTCCGCCTTGAAGCCGGGTCAGACGGTCGAGCTATTCGGCGAGAAGCTGCAAGTGCTCGCCGTTCTGCCACGCACCGGCACGGTCGATGACTCGCGAGTCTTCGCGCACTTGCACACGGTCCAACGGCTGACCAACGCGGGCGAAGTCGTCAACGCGATTGAAGTGATGGGCTGCTGCGAGGACGCGGCCGGCGGACTCGTACCGAAGCTGGCCGAACTGTTGCCCGATGCGAAGGTCGTGACCATCTCCCAAGTCGTCTCGACTCAAGTGGGCATCAATCGCTTGATGAGCCAGATGTCGCTGTTCGTGCTGGGCATTCTGGTGATCGTCGGCGGAGCGAGCGTCGCCAGCACGATCTCGTCGAACGTGCGCGAACGCCGTCGCGAAGTCGGCACGCTGATGGCGCTCGGAGCCACGCCGAGTCTTGTCACGCGGATGTTTCTGTTGAAAGCCTGGACGCTGGGAATCGTCGGAGCAGTCGGCGGCAGCGTGCTCGGCCTGATCGTGGCGATGGTACTCGGTGCCCATTGGGCCGGAGTCACCGTCAAGCCGCTGCCGGGTTTGATCGCGCTCTCCATCGGAGCGGCACTCGTCATCACCACGCTGGCCGCACTCTGGCCGGCCCGTTCAGCGGCGAAGCTCGATCCGTGCTGCTGCTTTCAGGAGGTCTAAATTCATGTTCCATCTTCAAGACATCACCAAGGTCTATCGGCGGCGACAGGAAGAAGTCGTCGCGTTCAAAGCCGCGTCGCTCGACATCGGACTCGGCGAATACGTCGCGGTCGTCGGGCCCAGCGGCAGTGGCAAGACAACGCTGCTGTCGATGCTCGGCGGCATGTTGTCGCCGGACACCGGCAAAGTGTGGTTCGAGGGGGAGTCGCTCTACGACCTGCCGGTCACCGCACGCACACAGCGGCGACGCGAACGAATCGGTTTCGTGTTTCAAACGTTCAATCTCGTGCCGTACCTCACGGCATTGGAGAACGTCCAAGTGCCGTTGTTCCTACACGGCGTTAGCAAGTCCGAGCAACGTGACCGAGCCGTCGCGCTCTTGGAGCAAGTCGGACTCGGCAACCGCGTCGAGCACAAGCCGAGCGAATTGAGCACCGGCCAGCAACAGCGAGTCGCGCTCGCACGCACGCTGGCAAACAACCCGCGACTGATCCTGGCCGACGAGCCGACCGGCAACCTCGACCCGGACAGCCGCGAGGCCGTGCTGTCGATGTTCGACAACTTCGTGCGTGAAGGCCGCACGATCGTCATGGTCACGCACGATCCCGGTGCCGCCGCGCGAGCGTCTCGGCGACTGTGCTTGAACGACGGCATGCTCGTCATGCCAGAAGAAAGTCGAACCACAAAGGCGGCTTGATTTGGCTTCATCGTTCTGCCCCCATCGTTCTGCCAGAAATCTTTGGCAGAACGATGGGGGCAGAACGATGGAGTTTCGGACTCACTCATCATGCTCAACTGGATTATCGACGTCTCACTGCGCAATCGGTTTCTCGTGCTGCTGTCGGCCGTGGGGTTGGCGGTGGCGGGAGCGGTCGCGGTGTTGCATCTCGACATCGACGCCTTCCCGGATACGACGCCGATTCAGGTGCAGATCAATACGACGGCTCCGGCGCTTGGTCCCGAAGAGGTCGAGCAGCAGATCACGTTTCCCATCGAGCAAGTGCTGGGCGGTCTGCCGAGGCTGCAAATCCTGCGGTCGATCTCGAAGTTTGGGTTGTCGCAGGTGGTTGTCACGTTTGAGGACGGAACCGACATCTATTTTGCGAGGCAACTGGTCAACGAGCGGCTCGGTTCGGTCGTGCTGCCGCCGGGTATTGAGCGGCCGAGTCTTGGTCCGGTCGCGACCGGGTTGGGTGAGGTCTATCACTACATCGTGACGCTCAAGGGCTGGAACTTTGAAGGAGCATCCGAGGCGGAGCGCACCGAGAAGCTGACCTACCTGCGGACGATTCACGACTGGTCGATCAAGCCGAAACTGCGCACGGTCCCCGGTGTGGCCGAGGTCAATTCGTGGGGCGGGTTCGAGAAGCAATACCAAGTTCGCATCGACCCCGACAAGCTGATCAAACACAAGCTGACGTTCGCCGAGGTCGTCGAGGCTTTGGAGAAGAACAACAAGAACACCGGCGGCGGCGGCATTCAGCAGAACAATCAGTTTCTGTTGGTGCATGGTCTCGGCCGCACGGTCAACGAGGATCAGATTCGGAACATCGTGGTGACGGCGAAGGACGGCTCGCCGATCCGCGTGAAAGATGTGGCGACGGTTGGCATCGGCCAGGAGATTCGTCGTGGCTCGGTGACGGCAATGGGACGGGGCGAAGCGGTTCTCGGCTTGTGCTTCATGACGATGGGGCAGAACAGCAAGGTCGTCACGTCGGCGCTCAAGAAGCGCATGGAAGATCTTCGTTCAACGCTGCCAGCTGACGTGGAGATCGAGGTCGTTTACGACCGCACCGAGTTGGTGGACTTCGTCATCGACACCGTACGCCGCAACCTGTTCGAGGGCGGTTTGCTGGTCATCGCGATCCTGTTTGCGTTCTTGGGCAACTTGCGAGCGGCCACCATCGTCGCCGTGGCGATTCCGCTGTCGATGCTGTGCGCGTTCAGCGGCATGTTGCAGTTCGGGATCGCGGCCAGCTTGCTGAGCTTGGGCGCGATCGACTTCGGGATGGTGGTCGATAGCTCGGTCGTTATGGTCGAGAACTGCGTGCGGCATATCGCTCACGGCGACTTGCGGAATCGCAGCAAGATCGAAGTCGTTCGAGACGCGGCGGTCGAGGTCCGCAAGCCGACGCTGTTCGGCGAACTCATCATCATGATCGTGTACCTGCCGATCCTCTCGCTGGAAGGCATCTCAGGCAAACTCTTCCGGCCGATGGCGCTGACGGTCATCTTCGCGCTGGCTGGTTCGATGGTGCTGTCGATGACTTTGATGCCGGTGCTGGCCAGCTTCATGCTGCCACGCCGCATGACGGAAAAAGAACCGTGGCTGATGCGTGTGGCTCACGCGATTCACAACCCGATTTTGAAAATCTGCATGGATCACCGGTTTGCGGTCGTGACCTTCGCGGCGTGCGTGCTGATTTTCGCGTTTGGCATGATCGCTCCGAATCTCGGCTACGATTTCATCCCGCGACTCTCCGAAGGCTCGATGACGGTCAACGTCGTGCGGCTGGCTGGGACCGACTTGGGCGAATCAAACCACATGAACTCCGTGATGGAACGGATCATCCTCGACAAATTCCCGGACGAAGTGCGGCACGTTTGGAGCCGCGTCGGGACGGCGGAGGTCGCGACCGACCCAATGGGGATCGAACTGACCGACATGTACGTCACACTGCATCCGCGCTCGCAATGGACGCGGGCCAAGACGCAGGAGGAATTGCTCGGCCTGATCGAAAAGGAAGTCCGCCTGATTCCCGGCCAAAAGGTGGCGTTCTCGCAGCCCATCGAGTTACGCATGAACGAAATGGTCTCCGGCGTGCGGGCCGACTTGGGCATCAAACTGTTCGGCGACGACTTCGGGATTCTCGTCGCGAAGGCAGCGGAGATCGAAGCGGTGATCAAGTCGATCGACGGCAATAAGGATGTCTCGGTCGAGCAAGTCACCGGCCAGCCGGTGTTGCAGGTACAGATCAAGCAGGACGAGATCGCGCGCTACGGCATCGCCGCTCAAACAGTGCTTGACCTGATTCAATCGGTCGGCAGCTTGGAGGTCGGCCAAGTCGTCGAGGGCCAGTTGCGGTTCCCGCTGGTCGTGCGCTTGCCGGATCGCTTGCGGAGCAGCCCGGAGGCTCTCGGCACGATTCAAGTGGCGACACCGACCGGCGAACGCATCCCGCTCTCGCGGCTGGCCGACATCGCGATGGTCGAAGGGCCATCGACCATCACACGCGAATGGGGACAACGCCGCATCACGATCACGACCAACATTCGCGGCCGAGACATGGGGACATTCGTGGCCGAGGCTCAGCAGAAGGTCGGCGAGAAAGTCAAACTGCCGCCCGGCCGCTACTTCCTGGAATGGGGCGGGCAATTCGAGAACTACGAACGCGCCCGCAATCGGCTGCTGATCGTCATTCCAGTCGCCATCGCCATGATCTTCACGCTGCTGTTCTTCACCTATCACAACGTCATCGACTCGCTGCGCGTCTTCACCGGCGTCCCGTTCGGCTGGGTTGGCGGCATCATCGCGCTGTGGCTGCGCGACATGCCGTTCTCAATCTCGGCGGCCATCGGCTTCATCGCGCTGTCGGGCGTCGCCGTGCTCGACGACATGATTCTGGTCAGCTATGTCCGGCAACTGCGGCGCGCCGGCCTGAAAGTCCACGACGCCGTGCGCCAAGCCGCGATCACCCGCTTGCGTCCCGTGTTAATGACCACGCTCGTGGCCAGTTTCGGTTTCCTGCCGATGGCCCTTTCGACCGGCCAAGGAGCCGAAGTGCAACGGCCGCTCGCGACGGTCGTCATCGGTGGAGTCATCGGCGCGATGGCGATGTCGCTGCTGGTGCTCCGCGTGCTGTACTTGTTCTTCGATGCCATTGCTCACGCGATCCAATGGGCGCTGATTCGCTGGTTCCACATGTCCGAGTCGGTGACGGCCCCGATGCTGGGTTTGCTGGTCGAACAAGAAGGGGGCGATTCGCCGCTGGTCGGAGTCAGTGCGACTGAGCATCCCGCCGAAAGGGAAGTCACGCATGTTTGAAGTAGGACGGGCACTCTTGCCCGTCGCAGAAAACGGGACGGGCAAGAGTGCCCATCCTACACGTCCCTGTTTCACGAAGGAGAACTTGAGATGACGACACGAAAATTTTGGACGGCTTGCGGCTTGCTCGCGGCGTTGATGTTCGCGGCCAACGGCTGCGGCGAATCAGCCCCCGCGACGAAACCAGTCGCTCAGACCGACAAACACGACGACCATGCCGATCACAAGGACGGCGATGGCCACGATCACGGCAAGAAAGGTCATGACGTCGCCGGCTGGTGGTGCGGCGAACACGGTCTCCCCGAAGCCGAATGCAGCATGTGCAACTCCAAAGTTGCCGCCGCGTTCAAGGCCAAGGGCGACTGGTGCGACGAGCATGACCGAGCCAAGTCCCAATGCTTTATCTGCGACCCCAAGTTGAAAGAGAAATTCGCAGCTCAGTACCGCGCGAAGGAAGGCAAAGAGCCGCCGGCCATTGAAGAGGAAGCTCCGGCCAAGGACTCGAAGAAGACAGACACGTAGGTCAGCCTTTCTAGGCTGACTGTGTGTGACTGCCGGTGCGACAAATCGCGCGGGTGCCAAGTCCGATGGTCAGGCTGGAAAACCTGACCTACAGATGAGTGTCAAATTGGAGCGGCTATGCGTGTCAGTGAAGCTTGCGAGAGTTTTTCGCAAGCTCACCGTCCAGCAGTCCGAAGAATCCGATACAGCCGCTCTGCGCGGCCGCCCAGGGAGGGGCGATCATGGAAAATCATTGTCACGCGAGACGACTCGCAGCGGCGGGACTGGCGATTGGACTGGCGATTGTTGCCGATCCGAACTGCTTGCGCGCCGAATGGCCGAAGCTGTGGCGGAGTTCAAAGCCCAAGCTCGCCGTTACTGCTTCGGAGCCAAGTCGCACGGCGAGCGGTGCCGCCGCACAACTTCCCGTAGTGAGGCACGCCGTCCACGAATCGGCCACGTCGAAACGATCGGTCATGCCGGTGTCGGGCACGTTTCAGAAGTCAGCAGTTCCCTACGAAGAAGTGATTGAGCTTCCCGCCGATCCGCGACGAATCAAGACAGTCGATCCCTGCGACGATCCCGCCGATGCGGCCATTCCCGGCATGACGCTGGACGCTTTGGTGGCGCTCGGTTTGGAACAGAATCCGCGACTCGCCAAGGTCTCGTTCGGTGTCGAAGCCGCACGCGGGCGAGCGTACCAAGCCGGGCTGTATCCCAATCCCTTGGTCGCATTGACGTGGGATGAGCTGGGCGACGTGCAGAGTCGATCGGGCGTCAACACATTGCCGCTGGTGACTCAAGAACTCGTGATGGGCCGCAAGTTGAAGCTCAGCCGCGCTGCCGCCGAGCGGGAAGTCGAGCAAGCCAGTTGGAGCGTGATGGCCGAGCGTTACGCGATGCTGTCCGAAATTCGCGCGGCGTATTTCGACGTGCTGGCGTTGCAAGAACGACTGCGGATGTTGTGTGAAATCCGCCGCTACGGCCGCGACATCACCAAGACCGTCCGCAGTCTGCGCGACGATGCGAAGCAACTCGCCGACATCGACGTGCTGCCGGTTGAAGCGGAGTTGCTCCGCTACGAAGCCGATGTCGAGTCCACTCAGGCCGAGAAAGCGGCGGCGTACAAACGGCTGGCCGCGTTGCTTGGCATCCATCGTTTGGTGATCACCAAAGTCGCGGGCCACTTCGAGGATTATTCGTTCCCGGACTACAACGCAGAGAACACGCCGCTGTATGTGCTCAGCGTACATCCGGAAATCCAGCAGGCTCAGTGGGGCGTCGAGAAAGCCAAGTTCGTGGTCCAACGAGCCAAAGCCGAGCCGATTCCGAACCTCAGCGTCAATGGCGGCTACGTCCGTCAGAACCAGAACGGTTCCGACGACTACACACTGGGCGTGAGCGCGTCGATCCCGCTGTGGAACAGGAACCAAGGCAACATCCGCGCAACCGAAGCGGAGTTGTGCGCCGCAATGCAAGAAGTCGGCCGCGTTGAGAACGACCTGACCGAACGAGTCGCCGCCGCGTTGCGCGAGTATGCCGCCGCTCGCAAGCGTGCCGAAAAATATCAGGCCGTCGTGGGCAAAGCCGAGCAGGCTCAGAACATCGCCACCGAAGACCAGCGCAGAAACCTGTCGCCGCTGATGGTCTTGGAACTGCAACGCTCGCTGCGACAAGCTCGCCTGGAACGACTGAAGTCCCTCGGAGACGCTTGGAAAGCCGCCGCCACGATTTCAGGACTGGCCATCGAAGATCACTGGCCGCCCGCGCCCGCCAACGTGCCACCCGCTCCAGCCGTGGACGCTCCGAAAGGGTAGCCGCAGCGAGGCTGCCACATCACACGGCCCTTCTGGACAGTTTTTTCGCGTGTCGCGAACATTCTCGCACCATGCCCACCACACTCCGAGTCCATGGCCTCGACTGTGCCGACGAAGCCGCTGAACTCCGCGAGGCGTTGCAATCGCGAGCCGGTGTGTGCGAGTTGTCGTTCGACTTACTGCGCGGGTTAATGATCGTCGAGCACGACGAGGCGGCCATCAGTCGCGATGACTTGATCGCCGCCGTGGCAAAGATCGGCTTGCGAGCGGAGTTGATGTGCGAAACGTGCCCCGTCGAAGGCTCCGTTTCGGACCCGCATCGCGAATGGCGTTCGGTCGTCACGATCGCGAGCGGAGTGTTGCTGGGTGTTGGCTTCGTCGTGCAAGGACTAACGGGTGGCTGGCCCGCGTTACTGGGAACTTCTGAATCGCCTCCGTCGATTTTCGTGCGTGTCCTTTTCATCGCAGCGGCGATCATCGGTGGCAGCATCGTGTTGCCGAAAGCGTGGCTCGCGTTACTGCGCGGGCGGCTGGACATGAACGTGTTGATGACGGTCGCTGTGGCAGGGGCCATCGGCATCGGCGAGTTCTCCGAAGCGGCGACCGTGTCGTTTCTCTTCGCGGTGTCGCTGGCGTTGGAGGCGTGGAGCGTTGGCCGTGCTCGGCGAGCGGTCGAAGCGTTGATGAAGCTCACACCGGACACGGCTCGCGTGCTGCGCCCCGATGGCTCAGAAGTCTCCGTGTTGGCGAAGGAGGTCAACGTCGGCGACAGGTTGATCGTTCGACCCGGCGAAAAGTTTCCGTTGGACGGCCGAGTCCTCAAGGGAGAAACGACCGTCAATCAAGCTCCCATCACCGGCGAGTCCGTCCCGGTGCCGAAGAGTCCGGGCGATGACGTCTTCGCCGGCACGATCAATCAAGACGGGGCCGTTGAGCTGGAGACGACGAAGAGTGCCGACGACTCGACACTTGCACGCATTGTCCGCATGGTCACGGACGCGCAACGCAAACGCTCGCCGACCGAGCAGTGGGTCGAAGTCTTCGCTCGCCGCTACACGCCGACCGTGATGGCTTTGGCCGTGGCGGTCATGCTCGTGCCGCCGCTGGTCGCGGGAGCCAGTTGGTCGCACTGGTTCTATCAAGGGTTGGTGCTGCTGGTGATCGCGTGCCCGTGTGCGTTGGTGATTTCGACACCGATCAGTTTCGTCGCGGCGCTGGCCAGTGCCGCCAATCAAGGCGTGCTCGTTAAAGGGGCCAGCTATCTCGAATTGGCCTCGCGGCTCAAAGCCATCGCCCTCGACAAGACCGGTACGCTCACGGTCGGACGTCCCGAAGTCAAAGAGATCGTCGCGCTGAACGGCCACACCGAACTCGAAGTTCTCGACATCGCCGCCGCCATTGAAGCCCGCTCGCAACACCCGCTGGCCGAGGCCATCGTCCGCCATGCGAAGTCGCTCGGTCTAAGTCCGCCATCGGCCGAGGACTTCCAAGCGATTGCCGGCAAAGGTGCGACCGCGAAGCTCAACGGTCAACCTGTCTGGGTCGGCTCGCACCGAGCCTTTGAGCAACGCGGTGAAGAAATTCCCGAACTTCACGACCGCATGGAACAACTTGCCGCACGAGGTCACAGCGTCGTGGTGATTGCCGCTCACGAACACGTCTGCGGCCTGATCGGACTGGGCGACGCGATTCGCCCGAACGCGAAAGACGCTCTTGCCGCCATGCACCGAGCCGGCATTGAGCGGCTTGTCATGCTGAGTGGCGACAATTCCGCCGCCGCCGCAAACGTGGCGTTGGCGGTTGGCATCGACGATGTTCGCGCCGAATTGCTCCCCGAAGACAAAGTCACCGCCATCGAAGAACTCGTCTCACGTCACGGCATCGTCGGCATGATCGGCGACGGCGTGAACGACGCTCCCGCAATGGCTCGCGCCAGTCTCGGCATCGCGATGGGAGTCGCCGGCACCGACGCCGCCCTCGAAACCGCCGACGTCGCCCTGATGAGCGACGACCTCTCCCGCGTCACATGGCTAATCGCCCACTCGCACCGCACGCTCCGTATCATCCGCCAAAACATCACCGCCTCGCTCGGCGTGAAAGCGGTGTTCGTGCTGCTCACCATTCTCGGCCACGCCAATCTCTGGACCGCCATCGCCGCCGACATGGGCGTCTCACTCGTGGTTGTGTTCAATGCGTTGAGGCTGCTTGGCTCAACCGACGAGCGGACAGGCGTGCCGCTTTGAGAAAGGAATCCGCGGGTTCGTCGATAAATGGCATCGTCGGTCGGCATCGTGATTTGTGATTGGAGCTTCCGCAGCCATTGAGGTCGTGGTATTTTCTGTCGCGACTGATTTGAGGAACACATGCGATTGCTTGCCCGCAATTTGATGACTCTGCTGCTGATCGCCGTGATGTCGATGCCGGCGGTGTCGTCTCCGGCGTTGCGGCACAGTCATGCGGATGGAGACAAATCACATCGGCATGGAGTCGCGGCGGCTGAGCGTCACGAGCACGGCCCAAGACATTCACATTCGCCGCGACATCGTCACTCTGCGGACGCGACGAAGGCCAAGCACTCTCACGACGGCCGTGCCAGTCATTCGGCCCAGCCGCCTGTTGAGCATCTGCATGTGTTCTGGTTTGGCTTCCAGACTTCGTTGCCGCTGTCCGCGCCGGAGCGTTCGGATTCGCCACGACCGACGGCGAGCACAGAACAATGGGTGCCGCTGATTTCTGAAGTCACACTGCCGGATGCTTCCCAAGTTGGATCGCACATTCCGGCGATGGTTCTAATCATACCGACGGAGTTGACGCCGCGATTGCCGAGGCACTCCGAGGTTCGCCCGCTGCGACACGCAGCCGTGGCATTGCTGTTTGACACTGCGCGCCGAGAGCGCTCCGGTGTCCTCGTCATTTAGTCGCCTGGCCGCGTGAAGCCGCGTTCTCTTGGCTGCTGTCCGCGTGAACGAAGTTCGCTCGGCGTGTTGACGCCGCGCGGAGTTGCTCCGAACTCAGATTCGTTGTTCCCAGGCGAGGTGTCCGATGAAGACTCGACAAGTGCTTGTTGGTGTCACTGGTTTCGTGGTTGTCGCGGGACTTGCGACAGCCGCGTGGTTCTCTCGCGACCAACTGAGCCGCTGGCTGACGGCGCGTGCTCCGGCCGCAAAAGCCGATGAGCGTCCCGCTCCGGTAGCGGAAGCGAAGGTGCTCAAGCTCAGCCCGCAGGCTCGCAAGAATCTGGGGTTGGTCGCGAAGGCCGCGAAGCCGCAAACGTATTGGCGGACGATTCAAGTTCCGGGTGCGATCATTGACCGGCCGGGCCGCTCTGACCGAGGCGTGACGGCTCCGGCCGTCGGGGCCGTCGTCCAAGTTCATGCCTTTCCCGGCGACACGGTGGGGCCCGGCGACCGGCTGTTCACGTTGCGGCTTTTCAGCGAGTACCTGCAAAACACGCAGTCGGAACTCTTCAAGGCGACGCGCGAAACGGAACTGCTCAAAGAACAGCGAGTCCTGTTGGCGAAAGCTGCCAAGAGCGGCGCGGTCGCCGAGACGAAAGTCATCGAACTCGACAATCAACTCCGTCGGCAGTCGGCGGCGATTCAGGCATACCGCCAAGACTTGTTGACGCGAGGACTCAAAGCGGAGCAGATCGACGAAGTCACCGAAGGGAATTTTATTTCAACGATTGAAGTCGTCGCGCCGCCGCCCGTCACCGACTCCAAGCGCGAGTCGGGAATTCAACAGACGGCATCGCAACTGATCGACAACCACGTCGAAGGGCTGACCTACGAAGTGCAAGACCTCAAGGTCGATCTCGGTCAGCAAGTGCAAGCCGGACAATTGCTGTCCGTTCTTTCCAACCATCATTCGCTCTACCTCGAAGGCCACGCTTTCAAGCAGGAAGCCCCGTTCTTGGAGAAGGCGGCTCAAAACGCCTGGCCGGTCCAAGTGGAATTCGCCGAGGATGACCACAAGCATTGGCCCGCACTGGACCAGTCCTTCCAGATTCGGCATCTCGCGAACTCGATTGACCCCGCCAGCCGCACGTTCGATTTCTTCGTCCCGCTGACGAACCAGTCGCGTGGCTACGAGAAAGACGGCCAGACGTTCGTGGTCTGGCGGTTCCGACCGGGTCAGCGAGTGCGGCTGCACGTCCCGGTTGAGGAACTCAAGGACGTGCTCGTATTGCCGTCCGCCGCCATCGTGCGTGAAGGGCCGGAAGCCTACGTCTTCCGCCAGAACGGCGACCTCTTCAATCGCATCACCGTGCATGTCCTGCATGAGGACCGTTTGAACGTCGTGGTGGAGAACGACGGCAGCATCACGCCAGGTTTGTATCTTGCGCAGAATGCGGCGGCGGCGCTCAATCGAGTGCTCAAGGCCCAAGCCGCCAGCGGCGTGCGTGCCGATGTTCACGTTCACGCCGACGGCACCGTTCACGAGGCCCATTAGCGCGACGCTCATTCTGGACGCGAAGAATCACAAGTAATCGGGAGAGAGGTATGAAGGGAAACATGTTGCCGGTCGTGGCTTGGCTGGTCTTTTTTGCGGCAGCCATTTTGGAAGTCGGCGGAGATGCGTCGATTCGCAAAGGTCTGCGCGGCGGAGGATGGCTGCCGATCGCGGCCGGGTGCTTGATGCTGGCGGGCTATGGTCTCGTGGTCAATTTGGTGAAGTGGGACTTTTCGCGGCTGCTGGGTGTGTATGTCGCGGTGTTTGCCGTGGTGAGTGTTTTGTTTGGCCGGTTTCTCTTTCAAGAGGTTGTGCCGACCTCCACCTGGATCGGGCTGGGAGTCATCGTCATCGGCGGAGCAGTCATCCAGTTCGGGTCTCGTTGATTGAAAGTTTGGATCTTCCATGCTCAACGCGGTTATTCGTTTCGCGCTTCGCTACCGGATGCTCGTCGTGGTGATGAGTCTGGCCTTGCTGGTCTACGGCTCATACTTGGCGACAACGTTGCCGATCGACGTGTTCCCCGACCTAGACCGGCCGCGCGTCATCATCATTACCGAGTGCCCCGGCCTCGCGACCGAAGAAGTCGAGACGATGGTGACGCAGCCGATTGAGGTCGCGCTGCTGGGGGCCAGCGGTGTGCAAGCGGTGCGGAGCCAGACGACCGCCGGCTTGAACGTGATCTACATCGAGTTCAATTGGGACACGGAGATTCGCTCTGCTCGACAGACGGTGCAGGAGCGGCTCGGCACGCTAGCGGGCATCTTGCCCGAAGGCATTCGGCCGCAGATGACGCCGCCCGCTTCCATCATGGGGCAGATCGTCATTGCCGGGATCTATCACCAACCGGGGCCGAACGGTGGCGAGTTGTCTCCGATCGCGAAGACCGGTTTGCTGGCGGAGTTAGTTCTGGAGAACGACAAACCGAAGAATGTCTCCGTCTGGCAACCGGTGGATCGGCACCGTGTGGAGTCGTGGAAGCCGGTGGAATTCTCGATCACCGACAAATCGAGCATCGCGAATCGCACATTGAAGTTGACCGTTGCGGGGCAGTCGCACGATGTCCGGTTTCCGTCCGCCGCCGAGCAACAGTTGTCGTTGCGGACGACAGCCGATTGGGTCATCCGGCCGCGACTGCTGAAAGTCACCGGCGTCGCCGAAGTCTTCCTGCAAGGGGGCGACCGCAAGCAGTATCAAGTGCTGATTGATCCGGCCGCGCTGCTGGAATACGACGTGACGTTGCAAGACGTCGAGCAGGCTCTGAAGGAAAGCAACATCAACACGAGCGGCGGCTTCGCGGTGCAAGGCGAGACCGAGCGGCCAATCCGTGTGCTGGGACGATTGGGACCGGATTCCGCGCTTGTTCTGGAAGACCTACGGAAGATTCCGGTCAAAGTTCACCCGGAGCGGTCAGTGTTGCTGAGCCAAGTGGCCCACGTTGTCGAAGGGCCGACATTCAAGCGTGGGGATGGCAGCGTCAACGGCCGCCCCGGGGTTGTCTTCACGATCGTCAAGCAGCCGCATGTCGATACCCGCTCGCTGACCGACCGCATGGAAGAGGCGCTGCATGAAGCGGAAGCCTCGCTGCCGGCCGACATCGTCATCAACTCGGAACTGTTCCGGCTCAAGAACTTCATCGACCGGGGTATCTTCAATGTCGGCGAGGCGCTCGTCATCGGGGCCGTGCTGGTGCTCATCATCCTGTTTCTGTTTCTGCTCAACTTCCGCACGACGTTCATCACGCTGACCGCCATTCCGCTGTCGCTGGTCATCACGACGCTCGTGTTCCGCATCCTCGGACACGTCACGGGAGCGCAGCTCTCGATCAACGTCATGACGCTGGGCGGCATCGCCGTCGCGATGGGCGAACTGGTGGACGACGCGATTGTCGATGTCGAGAACATCTTTCGTCGGCTCAAGGAGAACAATACGCTGGCCTCGCCCAAGCCGGCGTTGCAGGTCGTCTATGAAGCCAGCAAGGAAATCCGCAGCGCGATCGTGTTCGGCACGGCGGTCGTGATCCTCGTGTTCCTGCCGCTGTTCGCGTTGTCGGGAGTTGAGGGCCGCTTGTTCGCTCCGCTCGGCGTGGCCTACATCGTCTCGATTTTGGCATCGCTGATCGTGTCACTGACAGTGACGCCGGTGCTGTCGTACTACCTGCTGCCGCAATCGAAGGCGACTCATGCGGACCACGACGGGCCGTTGCTGCGAGTCTTGAAGTGGGCCGCCAGTTACCTGATCCGCCTCAGCATGGCTCGGTCAGGTTCGCTGCTGCTGTTGACGTGGTTGCTGGTCGGCTTTGCCGCGTGGGAAATGGCTCACTTGGGACGAAACTTCCTGCCGCAATTCGACGAGGGGAGCATTCTCGTCAACGTGACGCTGCCGCCGGGTTCGTCGTTGGGCGCGTCCAACCAGGTGTCGGGGACCATCGACGCCAAGTTCCGCTCGATGCAGAAGTCGGACAAGAACCCGAACGGCGAGATCATCCATTTCGTCCGCCGCACCGGACGGGCCGAGATGGACGAGCACGCGGCCCCGGTCAACTCCGGCGAGTACATCCTGAGCATGAATCCGGAGAGCGGGCGGCATCGCGAAGACATTCTCAAGCAACTGCTGGCAGAGCTGCGCGACGAGGCACCCGGCGTGGACATCGAAGTCGAACAGCCGTTGGCGCACCTCATCAGCCACATGGTCTCCGGCGTCTACGCTCAGATCGCCATCAAGATTGTCGGTGATGACCTCGACACGTTGCAGCAACTCTCCGAGCGTGTAAAAACGACGATTCAAAGCGTGCCCGGCGTCACGCCTCCCGTGGTCGAGGCGATTCGTCAGACCGAGGAGTTGCACATCCGGCTGCGACCGGACGACTTGGCGTTTCACGGACTGACGCGAGCCTACGTTGCTCGGATTCTGCAAACCGCGTTGCAAGGCGAGGTCGTTTCACAAGTGCTGGAAGGCCAACGTCGATTCGACCTGCTGGTGCGGCTGGAAGAAAGCTACCGCACCGACTATGCGAACCTCGGCCGGTTGCGCATCGACCTGCCGAACAATCGCGGCCAAATCGAACTCCGCGAACTGGCGGACGTCGGCGAAGGGGCCGGCCCCAATTCGATCAACCGCGAGAATGCCCGCCGCCGCATCGTCATCCGCTGCAACACGCAGGACCGCGACCTCGCCAGCGCCGTCAAAGAAATTCAGGAGCGAGTCAACAGTCAAATCACGCTGCCCGAAGGTTACTTCATCGAATACGGCGGCCAGTTCGAGAGCCAGCAGCGAGCCACAACGCTCATCCTCGTGCTGGCAGGCATCTCGGTGGTCGGCATGTTTGTCGTGCTGATGATTCTGTACCCGTCGATTCGGATCGTGCTGCAAATCCTCAACGCCCTGCCGACCGCGTTCATCGGCGGAGTGCTGGCGCTCGTCATCACACAGCAATCACTGACGGTCGCGAGTCTGGTCGGCTTCATCTCACTGGGCGGCATCGCGGTTCGCAATGGCATCTTGCTGGTGACGCACTACTTCCACTTGATGAAGGAAGAAGGCGAAGCCTTTACGCCGGAGATGGTCGTTCGTGGCAGTCTGGAGCGGCTCGCGCCCGTGCTGATGACTGCCCTCACCGCCGGCATTGGCCTCGTGCCGCTGGTTCTCGGCGGACAAGAACCCGGTCGAGAGATTCTGTATCCCGTCGCCACCGTGATTCTCGGAGGACTCGTGACCTCGACGTTCTGCGAGTTCCTGATTCACCCCGGCCTGTTCTGGAAATTCAGCGGCAAGGACGCCGACGCGCTCGTCCATCAAGCTCGCACGGAAGGCGACAACCTCATCGGATAAAAACACAACTGACCTCGCCCCCCGGCGTGAGACGCGCTGGTCAGATCACTCACCCTCACGCAACTTTGTCCTCAGAAGGAGACCTCGCCATGACCCGTTACTCACTGTGTTCCGGTTTGCTGTTCACGCTGACGCTCGCCGTTGGCTGCGGCGAAGCAGACAAACCCGCTCCCGCAACCGCGACGACACCCGCCACAGCGACCACGCCGGCCAAGGACGATCACGGCCACAAACACGCCGCCCACGGCGAAGGCCCGCATGAAGGCGCAGTCGCCGATTGGGGCGGCGGCAAATTCCACGTCGAGTTCACCGTCGATCACGACAAGCAAGAGGCCACCGTTTACATCCTCGGCGACGACGAGAAGACCGCCGCTCCGATCAAGGCCGCCACGATTCTGCTGAGCATCAACGACCCGAAGTTCCAAGTCGAACTCGCCGCCACGCCACTGGAAGGCGAAGCCGAAGGCACCGCCTCGCGCTTCGTCGGCAAGCACGAGAATCTCGGCAAGGTGCAAGAGTTCGCCGGCAGCATCAGCGGCGAGGTCGATGGCACTCCCTACG
>CAMDPK010000121.1 GCA_945904015.1 Candidatus Kuenenia stuttgartensis
GCTGACGAACGATGTCGCTTCGTTGAAGTTGGAACAGGTGCGGTATTCGCTGATTTGTCACGAAGCGGGGGGCGTGCTGGATGACGTGCTCGTGACTCGATTCGAGAACTGGCACTTGCTGGTGGTGAATGCCTCGAACCGTCTGAAAATCGTCGATTGGGTGACCAAACATCGCACGGGGTTCAACGTGTCCGTGGAAGATTGTTCGGCCAAATGGTCGATGCTCGCGCTGCAAGGGCCGAAGTCAGTGGAGTTACTCGCCCCGCTGGCCGGCGAGGACCTCGCTCACTTGCGGTATTACTTCGGTTGCGAGACGGACGTGCTCGGCCACCGCGGCATCGTGACTCGCACGGGTTACACGGGCGAGGATGGCTTTGAAGTGATCGTACCTCGCGAGCACGGCGTGAAGTTGTGGGAGACATTGACCGAACGGGGAGCCTCCGCCGGCTTGCTGCCGTGTGGGTTGGGCTGTCGAGATACGCTGCGGCTTGAAGCCGGAATGCCGCTCTACGGACACGAGTTGTCTGAGTCGATCGACCCGATCTCGGCAGGGCTGTCGTTCGCGGTGAAGCCGCAAGCCAAAGACTTCATCGGCAAGGCCACGTTGCTGACGAAACCTCAACCACCGGTGAAACAGCGAGTCGGTCTCGTGTTGGCGGGGCGACGGATCGCTCGCGAAGGGGCGCAGGTTCTCTCGGGGCCGGCGCACATCGGTGAGGTGACTTCGGGAACATTTTCGCCAACGCTCGAAAAGTCGATCGCAATGGCGTACGTCGCTCGTGAGTCGGCGGCGGTCGGCGCGCGCGTCGAGATCGACGTGCGCGGACAGCGTGAAGCGGCAACGATCGTGGAGCTGCCGTTCTATCGGCGGGCACGCTCGTAGCTACGTTCGCCAGAACGTGGGCGAACTCCGGCGCGGCCCACGTTCTGGCGAGCGTGGCTACCGCCCATTCGGGGCGACCGTGCGGATGTTCTTGTCTTCGACACCGTCGAGCAGAATGTTGGCGAGGACTGGCTCGGAATCCTTCATCGTGACCCAGCAGAAGTGATCGAACTTGCCGTCCTTCAGGCCGGTCAGCGTCGAGGCTCCGCCGGTGGTCGCGAGGATGTAGTAGTCCATGCCGTTGCGAACGCTCTTGGCGTAAACGTGATTGTGACCGGAGAAGACCGTGTGCTTGCGGCCTTGCAGCGAGGCTTCGATTTCGTCCCAACCCAGCGACGTGGAGTTGTCCGCCGGGTCTTTGTGCTTGGTGATCGACCAGACCGGCTTGTGCAGGAACACGAACGTCCAACGGACGTCTTGGTTGTTCGCCAAGACCTGTTTCAGCCACGCTCGCTGTTCGGGTTTGAAGAAGTACTCGCGATCTTTCTTCGGTTCGTCCTCGGTGTTGAGCACCACGAACAGACAGTCCTGGTAGCGGAAGTCGTAGTAGCTGCGGCCGAACTTGCGATGCCATTCTTTGCTCATTGGCAGGTTGGCGATGTCGTGATTGCCGGGGCAGAAGAAGAACGGCATTTGAAAACGGCTGAGCTTGGTTTCAAACTCGCTCCATTCGAGCGCCCAAGCACCCGGATCTTCGGAGTAGCCTTCGATCAAGTCACCGACCGAGATGACGAACTCCGGCTGCAAGAGGTTGATCTTCTCGACCGCTCGCGAGAACACGCCCGGACGTCGACCGCCGGTACGATCCGACACGATCGCGAACTGAAAACTGTTCGGCCGGCGGTTGATTTCCAGATGCGTGAACGGGTTCTTGGCTTCGACCTTGATCGACAAGCCATCCTTGGTCGCTGTCGCCGGAGCACCCGCTGTCGGTGCCCCCGTGACCTTCCACGTCGCCGCCACTCCCAGCAATCCGATCACCGCCACCAAGATCGTCAACTGTCGCATGTCGTTCTCCGAGCCAAAGAGGGTGCGGAATCAAGCCCTGAATCGCGAGGCAAGTTATCGGGGTCGCGGGTGGCTCGCAACTTGGGCAGTGCTTTCGGAAACTGTTCTCCGCGCGGACGAGGTTGACACATTCATCAGCCGGAACGCGCTAGCGTCCGGTTCGAACCGGGGCTAGCGCCCTACGGCTGATTGGTTGGTGGCATGTCGCGTTGCAGCATCATCGCAGCATCCCCCGCCTTTGAGATTTCAAATTTCAGAGTCATCAATGCTCGGTGTCCCATTGCTTGAGGAATTCCTGTGACGCGACGATGGCATACTTCAGGGCTTGCCTCAATTCGTCCGGGACTTCCAGCAGGTCGCGGTCGTTCGTGATGAGGAATCTGGCCTCGCCCGCCGTGGCGGTGGCCAGCAGCAGGTTGTCGTCGGGGTCGCGACTCGCGGCGTAGCGCCGGCCGAGATTCACTAGCGACGCGCGGCCATCGGTCTAAAAACGATGCCGCCACTCGTCCACCGTCTCGGTCTCCATTCCCAGCACGTCCGCAAAGATGCCGAGATACTCGGCGATCAACTCCGGCGAAACGACGAGCTGCAACTGACGCTCGATCAACCAGAGACGAACGACCCGCCGATTCCAATTCGTGTTGGAACCCGCCTTCAACGCACGCACGAAGACGTTCGTGTCGTGCACGACGGAAACTCGCTGCTTGCGTTGCACCATCGACGTGCCGCCTTATGCCTGCTTCTTGCGTCGATAGTCGCGAATGATCCCTTCCGTCGCGTCCATCCGAAACGGGAGACGCCGAGCCGCTGCCGCCGATCGTTCCAGCAACTCTTCGTCGCTCATCCGCTGGACGTACTCCTGGATGACCTGCTGCGCGAGCGCTTGTGGTTTTTTGTGCTGCTTTTCCGCGACGACCACTAAATCGTCCCACAGCGCGGGGTTGATGAATTTCGTGCAAATGTCCCGCTCGGTGAGCGACTTCTCGTTGAGGCTCATGCTGTGGGCTTTGATCGGGCCGCGGATGTCACGTCGGAAACGGCTTTGACGCTCGCTTCGTCGTCTTGGTGCCTATTCCTACCGGCCAGCCATGCTGCCCTTCGCCGCAGAGAATTGCAATTCCGAGAAGGCGATTTGGCGAACTCATTCATCGTGCAAAGACAGCGACTGATGAGAGCCGCTGTTGTCCCGTTTGGCGGCGATGATCTGGCTCTTGAAAACAGAAGCCAACCACCGCAACCGGGGACCGCCTTGATCCACCAAGATGGAGTCCCCATCATCCCGCGCGCCGGAATGCGCGTGCGTTCCCCGTCGAACGTGGCTTTTCGCGTGGCTTCCTGGGGGCGGGAATTGAATCTCTCGGAGTGTGTTTGGTTGACGAGGAGTTTTTCAATGTCTCGGTTGCTCGTGATTGTTTGTGTGTTGAACGCGGTCGTTTGGCTGAGCCTCTTGGCCGAAGTCTCCCTGGCCGACGAACCGCAGTTTGCGGAAGTGCCGGAACTCGCGAACATCGAATTTGTGCCGGCGAAGAACGAAGAGACCGTGCCGGAGCACTTCCGGCTGAAGCCGCATCGCTTTGAGGCGGAAGCGGAATTCCTTCGCGAGAGCGGACTGCTACGAACGATTGCCGTGACGTTTCCCTCGCCGGTCGACTCAGTCGTGCCGGAGAACAACACGGTGTACGGCGAATACTTTCAGCCAGCCGGAGCGGGACCGTTCCCCGGTGTCGTCGTGCTGCACATTTTGGGTGGCGAGTTTCCTCTGTCGCAGACGGTTGCGAGTTCTCTGGCCCGTGCGAAAGTCGCGGCGCTGTTCATCAAGATGCCGTACTACGGTCAGCGGCGCAGCAAGGAGTCACCGCGCCGGATGATTTCGCGCAACCCGCGCGAGACGGCTGAGGGGATGACGCAGGCCGTGCTCGACGTTCGCCGCGCGGGTGCGTGGCTGGCGGCTCGGCCGGAGGTGGACAAGCAGCGGCTCGGCGTCACTGGCATTAGCTTGGGCGGCATCATGTCCGCGCTGTCGGCGGCGGGTGAGCCGCGATTTCGCAAAGTCGCGATCTATCTCGGCGGCGGAAAGCTCGGCGAGAATTTGTGGGGCATGGAGCATCGTGACGCCGACGCCTTCCGGGCCGAATGGATCAAGGCGGGCGAGTCGCGCGAGTCGTTTTTGAAGCTGCTCGAACCGGTCGATCCGGCGACGCACGGCCGGTTGCTCAAAGACCGCGACGTGCTGATGGTCAACGCGAAGACCGATGAGATCATTCCACATGCCGCCACGATGGCGCTGTGGGATTCGATCGGCACGAAGCCGGAGTTGGTGTGGCTCGATGCCGGTCACATCACCGCCGCCGCGTATCTGCCCGGTGAGATGGTTCGGCTGCAAAAGTTCTTCACCGCTTGGCAGAAGTAGGTCAGCCGTTCCAGGCTGACCCAATGCGCATTCGACGCGGATTGCCAGTTCGGATCAGGCTAGTAAGCCTGACCTACTTCAACAGTCGTCGCGCCGTGATCTGAAAGTTGTCGACTTTCAACCGCGTCTTGTCCCCTTGTTGGTCGAGGATCGAGTCGCCTCGCTCCACCGAGAACACTTCCCAGCGATCGCCGCCCCACTCGTTGAGTCGCACGGCGAGCTGGACCGCTTCGACCGTCTCGGTGCGGTATTCCCAGCGAGTCGGTTTGGTTTCGACGTCCGACTGTGCCGGCTGCCCGAAGAACGTCACCGCGAATACGAAGGCGACAAACAAACCCGCGAAGGACCAGATTCGATTCATGACAAGGCTCCTTGAAATCCAGTAGCCACGTTCGCCAGAACGTGGGGGGCGAATGTTTCCCACGCTCTGGCGAGCGTGGCTACTTCACGCTGATCAAACACGCAACTGCTCCGACTGCTGATCGCCGAGTTTACCGTATCGTTGCCGAATCGGTTCTACGATGTCCGAGATGAAGGCATCGACTTGCTCCGGTGCCCGGCCAACGAACCGCCGAGCATCCAGGGCATTGCCGAGATCGACCGACGCGAACGCCGAGTCGGTCTTGAGCCGTTCGAGTAAGTCGTTCGGGCGACCAAATTCTTTGACTTGCTGAGCCGCCGCTTGGCTGTGAACTCGGATCCGTTCGTGAAGTTCCTGGCGATCGCCGCCGGCTTGGACTCCGGCCATCAGGATTTCTTCGGTTGCCATGAACGGCAACTCCTCGTCGAGATGCTTTTCGATGACCTTCGGGTACACGACCAAACCATCGACGATATTGCGGTACAAGATCAAGACCGCGTCGATCGCCAGGAACGCCTGCGGCAAGACGAGCCGCCGATTCGCGCTGTCGTCGAGCGTCCGTTCCAGCCATTGCGTTGCGACCGTTTGAGCCAAATTCGCCGGGAGGTTCATCGCGAACCGAGCCAGCGAGCACATTCGCTCGGAGCGCATCGGGTTTCGCTTGTAGGCCATCGCGGACGATCCAATTTGTTGCTTCTCGAATGGTTCTTCGAGCTCCTTGCGGCTTTGCAGGATTCGCAAATCCGTCCCCGCCTTGTGGGCCGATTGACCGATGCCGCTGAGCACGTCGAGCACCTGCGCATCGACCTTGCGCGAGTACGTCTGCCCGGTGACGGCATACGCGGACTCGAAACCCATCTTTTGCGAAACGCGACGGTCGAGTTCCTCGATCTTGGCGTGATCGCCGTTGAAGAGCGTCATGAACGAAGCCTGCGTGCCGGTCGTCCCTTTGACTCCTCGACACTTCAAAGCTGCGAGGCGATGCTCGACCTCGGCCAAGTCGAGCACAAGGTCGTAGCACCACAACGTCGCTCGCTTGCCGACCGTCGTCGGCTGTGCCGGTTGCAAATGCGTGAAGCCGAGACATGGCAGGTCGCGATACTTCGCCGCGAACTTGGCCAGCTCGTCAATGACTGAGACGAGCTTGGCTTGCACGAGCTGCAACGCCTCACGCATCAGAATGAGGTCAGTGTTGTCAGTGACGTAGCAGCTCGTTGCTCCGAGATGAATGATCCCACGAGCCGAGGGGCAGCGGTCGCCGTAGGTGTGGACGTGAGCCATCACGTCGTGCCGCAATTCCTTCTCGTACTTCGCGGCCAGCGCGAAGTCGATGTCGTCGGTCGCAGATTTGAGATCTGAAATTTGAGATTCAGAAATCTCGATACCGAGTTCTCGCTCGGCCTCGGCCAGCGCGACCCACAGCCGCCGCCACGTCGAGTGCTTGCGTTGTTCGGACCACAGCTCGGCCATCGGCTTTGAGGCATAGCGCTTGATGAGCGGGTTTTCGTAGACGTCGTGACTCATTCGTGGCTTTCGTTTTTGAACCACATAGGCACGAAGGCACAATGTGAAGAATTATGAGCTTTGTGCCTTCGTGCCTTTGTGGTGAATCTTGTCTTCTTCCTGACCCCCAGAATAGCGGGTTGTGCCGCGTGAGGTCGAACTCGCGGAGCTTGCAAACGTGGCGGGCCGGGTTAATGTCATTGTCCCACGATGAAGGAGTCACACCATGAGCCTCTCGCCTCGAAGTTCCCGCCGTGCTGTTCGTTTGCCGTTTGTGGCGCTGATTGGCCTGAGTCTGGCCGCGAGCGTTACGATCTCGGCCGATCCGCCGACGAAGCCGCCGCTCGGTCTGCCGTCTGTCCCCGTGCCAAGCGACAACCCGATGACGGCCGAGAAAATTTCGCTCGGCAAGCAGCTTTTCTTTGACGGGCGACTTTCCCTCGATACCAAGGTGAGCTGCGCGAGCTGTCACGATCCGGCGAAGGGATACTCCAACGGCGAGCAATTCGCCACGGGCGTTGGCGGCAAAAAGGGAGGCCGGTCGGCTCCGACCGTCATCAATTCAGCGTATGCCACGCTGCAATTTTGGGATGGCCGCGCGAAGACTCTCGAAGACCAAGCCCTCGGCCCGATCCAGAATCCGATTGAGATGACGATGAAGCTCGAAGACGTCGTGAAAAGGCTGAACGCCATTGAGGGCTACAAGACGCAGTTCAAGAAAGTCTTCGGGACCGACGTTACTTCCGAAGGCATTGCGAAGGCGATTGCCGCTTACGAGCGGACGGTCATCTCCGGCAACGCGCCGTATGACAAATTCAAAGCGGGCGACACGAAGGCGTTGTCCGAGTCGGCTCAGCGAGGACAGAAGCTGTTCTTCGGGAAGGCTCATTGTTCGGCGTGTCACGCGGGGCCGAACTTCTCGGACAACTCGTTCCACAATGTCGGCGTCGGCATGGACAAGAAGGACTTCGACAAAGGCCGAGCCGACATCAGCAAGCTCTCCGGCGACACCGGCGCGTTCAAAACGCCGACGCTGCGTGAGATCGCCAAGTCCGGCCCGTACTTCCACGACGGCAGCGCGAAGACTCTGGAAGAGGTCGTCGAGCACTATCTCAAAGGAGGCATCCTCAACGAGTGGCTCGACGAAGAAATCTTCAACATCAAGATCGCCCCGACGGAGAAGGCCGACTTGGTGAAGTTCATGACCGAAGGACTCAGCAGCCCCGACTACCCGGACCACAAGGCTCCGGAGTTGCCGAAGTAACTCTGGAGTGCGGTGGCTCGACACCGCCCTCCATTCCATTGAAATGGCGACTCTCGAAGTCCAAGAGCCTTCGCCATGTGAATCACTTGACGGACGTCGGCTGCATATCGCGATCAACGTCGTCATTCCAAATGAATGGAGGGCTCCGTCAAGCCGGAGCACTCCAGGTTCAAACAGAAAGCGAGTTTCTCATGCTTCGATCAATGGCGTTTTTGTTGTGTGGTTCGATCGCTCTGACGGCGGTCGCTCAAGAGGCGAAGCCGACGGCGGTGCTGAGCGGCCTCGATAACCCGTGCGGCGTGGCGGTGCAGGGGGCGACGGGGCATGTCTTCATCGCCGATCACAAGGGCGTGCATCGGCTCGATCCGAAGAGCGGCAAGGCTCACGTCGAGATCAGCGGGTTCCCGACCGACATCTACGGCAAAGGGCCGAAGTACAACATCGGACCTCTCGGCCTGGCGTTTTGGGATGACGAGCACTTGATCGTTGGCGACGGCAGCCGCCCGGACGGCGATGAACTGGTCCGCATCTACAAGGTCAGCAAGGACGCGGCTCACAAAGATCACGAGCCGATCAAAGAGGACGCCGCCGTCGCGACGCTCGGCCCGATCAAGGCCAGCGAGGAATCCGCCAAGGGGGAAGGCAACTTCTACGGCGTGGCCTCCAACGGCAAGTCGATCTTCATCACCTGCAACGGCGACGACACCAAAGGCTGGATCGCCAAGAGCACCGCCGCAGCCGGCAAGCCGGGTGCGTTGAAGTTGTCGATCGCCACCAAGGTCGCCACCGAAGTCGATGCTCCGGTGCCGGCCATCTTCTCGCTGGACGGCAAGGATCTCGTTGTCGGCCAAATGGGTGAGGTCTCAACTCCGCCGGGTGACAGCCTGCTGTCGATCTACGATCCGGAAACCGGCAAGCTCAAGAAGAACTACAAGACCGGCCTGAACGACATCGCCGGCCTGGCCTACAGCCCGAAGACCAAGAAGCTGTACGCGACCGATTACTCGTGGAGCGACCCGAAAGCCGGCGGCCTGTTCCGCCTGGACATCGACGGCGACTCGGTCAAAGCGGTGAAGATCGCCAGTCTCGACAAGCCGACGGCGTGCGCGTTCGACAAGAACGGCGTGCTGTACGTCGCCGTCTTCGGCACTGTTCCCGAAGGGAGTGACAAACCGGCAGGATCACTCGTGAAGTTTGACTCCGGCCTGTAGCGCTTCCGGCCGAGGTCAATGCGGCCTCTGGTGATCGTTGATCGCCAGAGGCTTTTTCCTGCGCAAAAAAGGTCTTGGCGATCCGGGCGGCGTCAGCCCCCGGACGGTTTCGTCTGCAACTGAGTCCGGGGGCTGACGCCGCCCGGCTCGCCGAATGCCAAGGGAATGGTGACATCATGCGAATTGTCTTTGTGACAGTGTGTCTCTGCGGATGGCTGTTGGCCTCGACCGCGTCTGCTCAGTCAATGGGACCGCAGAACGGAACGCTGCTGATCGTTGGCGGCGGACGAATGGGAAAAGAGATCGTCCAAGAATTCGTGGACCGAGCAGGTGGGATCGACTCGCCGTTCGTCCTCGTTCCGGGAGCGAACGCGGGCGAGGACTGGGACGAGAAATACGTGGCGAAGAGTTTTTTGGCTCGCGCGGGAGCAAAGGATATTTCGGTCTTACACACTCGCGACCGCGTCATTGCGAACTCAGAAGAGTTCGTGGCTCCGCTGCGACGTGCGAAAGGAGTTTGGATCGACGGTGGGCGGCAATGGCGGCTGGCGGATTCGTATCTCGGCACGCGGACGCATTGCGAGTTGTTCTGCGTGTTGTGTCGCGGAGGCGTGATCGGCGGCAGTTCGGCGGGGGCGACGATTCAAGGCTCGTACCTCGTGCGCGGCGCTCCCGAAGGGAACACGGTCATGATGGCGAAGGGACACGAGGTCGGCTTCGGATTCTTGAACTGTGCGGCGATCGACCAGCATGTCATCGCTCGCAAGCGAGAGGATGACCTCGCGGAAGTCCTCGACACTTATCCGGGACTGCTGGGGATCGGCATCGACGAAGGGACCGCGATCGTCGTCACTGGCCGCCGCTTCAAAGTGATCGGCGCGAGCCAAGTCGTGATTCACGACCGATACTGGCCGAAGGTGGCCGATCAAAAATACGAACTGCTCTCTGCCGGCGACGAGTTCGATTTGTGTTGCCGCCGGAAGGTGCAATCGTCGGCGATGCGATAGACTCAGAGCCGTATCGCGACCGTCTGGGAGTGGCCCGGTGGTTGTCGCTGCCGGGCCACTCCCTGACGGTCGTGGTACGGATTCTTCAGGAGGCTTCATGCCCAAGCGATATTGCATGCCGGACCCGACGGCGGCGTTGACGGATGAGATCATCTTGCAGCACGTCGATCGTGGCAGCCGAGTTGTCGACTTGGGCTGCGGCGATGGTCGGTTGCTTGCGCGGTTGCGCGACGAGCATGGCTGCAACGTGCAAGGTGTCGACCTCGACGCCGAGCATCTGTTGGGGGCGATCGAACGGGGTGTGCCTGCGGTCAAAGCGAATCTCGATCAAGGGTTGTCGGAGGTTCCGGATCAGTCGTTCGACTTCGCGGTGCTCAGCCAGACGTTGCAGCAGGTGCAGCGTCCGCAGTTTGTGTTGGAAGAAATGTTGCGAGTCGCTCGGCGCGGGTTGGTCGTCGTTCCGAACTTCGGCTACTGGCAAGTGCGGCTGCAGGTGCTCTGGCAAGGCCGAGCACCGATCACCGAATCGCTCCCCTACGAGTGGTACAACAGCCCGAACATCCACTTCATGACGCTCCGCGACTTCCGCGGTCTGTGCGAGAAGCAGAACATCCGCATCATCCGCGAGCTGCCGATCATCAGACGCCGCGCCGTCCCTGAAGCCTGGGGGTCGAACCTGCGAGCCGAAAGTGCCCTTTACGTTTTGGAGCGGCTGGGGGTATGAGGAATTCGGAACGGGGAATTCGGAAGGCGGAGTGGTTCGGATTTCCTTCCAAATTCCGGCGTCCCCATTCCGACTTCCGACATCAGGCATGCCATGCACATCTCTGCCCAACTTCTCAAGCAACTTTCCGAGCTTTCGACGCCGGCCATTCTGTGTGCGTTCATCGGGCACTTGGTTGTGTTCGTGATGCTCTGGATGGCGTACCGACACAACCTGCGAGCGATCGCGCAGACGCTGGATGATTTCACTCGCGGCCTGCGACATCGCAGCGTGTTGGATCGCAGCCTGCCGCTGTCCGATCAGATCGAAGCGTTTTTGACCGACGTGAAAGACGCCTTGGACATCCCCGCTCGATCGGCCGAGCGGCAGGAGTTGGCGATTCGGATGAGCATCCTCGACGAGAAGCGCCGCTACTTGCACGCGATGCGGTTCGAGACGATTTACAACGTGTGGCGGTCGATGATTGAGGCGTATCCGATGGCGGGAATTCTCGGTACGGTGCTGGCGATCGGAGCGGCGTTGCAAACGGACAATCAGAACGGCAGCGCGACGGTCAACGCGATCGTTCGCAATTTTGGCGAGTCGATTTGGTCCACGTTCAGCGCGCTGGCGGCGGCCGTGGTGTTGATCTTTCTGAATAGCTGGATCGAGCCGGCGTTCGCGAGGCTCTCGGAAAATCGCGAGCATGTTCGCGACATGGTCGCGCGGGCGAAACGTGAATTGGCCATGTCGGCGACGAGCGGGTCCAATGCTGGCTCGTGACGTGACGCAGGTTTTCAACCTGCTCGTCTTTCCGAGGCAGTTTGAAATCCTGACCCGCGCTTCGCGGCCCACGAGCAGCAGCAACTGAGTTGGCTTTCGGCGGCTTGAATCGCCAGACGCTGCCACTCGGTTGCGGACAGTGCGACGTGGGGAACGCGGAGTGACGCGACCAAGAACTCGCCGTAGTGGCGGTGCAGGTGCAGCCAATCGTTGGCGATGGTCGACAGCTCGCAGTCGGCGAAGCGCGAGACACGGCACGTTCCCGGAAAGAATGACAGGTGTCTCGCGAAGCAGGCGACCTCGTGAGATTCGCATTCCGAGCGGCGACTGTTGTCGCGATGGACCACGAACGTGAACCAGCCGTTCGGGCGAAGATGCTGCAACAGCTTGGCGGTCGCCAGGAAGCTCGAAGGGCAGAACAGATTGCCGTCGTAGGTTGTCAGATGCCGCACGACGATCAGGTTGTGCGGCTCATCATTGCCGATGTGTTCCAGCGACTGTTCGGCCGGGGAAGAGACCAATTGGAAGTCGGATCGAGGCTCGTGCTCGGACGCCCAGGAGACGTTTTCCGGAGACTCGTCGAGTCCTTCGGCATCCATTCCCAATTCGTCGAAGAAATGGACCAGTTCACCATGTCCGCAGCCAACCACGAGCACTCGTGAGCCCATGCCAACCTGGTGTGTGAACAACAAATGCCGCATGACTGCGCGCGGCAACGGTGCCGAAGAAACCGCCGAACCCAGCAGATGAGTCCAACTCATGATGGCCTTCCTGCCAACTGCGAGACAGGCTTCTTGCCTGGCTGGATCAATGACGAAGTGAACGAGAAGAGATCACGCGCTGATGCTCTCGTGAAGAGCCAAGTTGTAGTCGTGCTTCAGAGAATCGGTCAATCGGGAATTGCTTGGCAAATCAACATCGTTGTCTCACCGAGTTGATCACATCCCTTATCCCTTTGGGAGAAGGTGGCCGAAGGCCGGATGAGGGATTTAATGACGGTTGACCGTCAATGACGATCGCCTCCCTGAATCGGCCCTCAATAGTGCCGGCTCACATTCCGCGAGCCGAACGCGACGATTCGGTGACTCCTACAGTGACGGTGGTCGTTCGAGTGGTTCCCGAAACACTGCTCGGCGTCGATGGTGCTGACACGCTCAATGGACAAGGGAGTCAAGATTCGTTGGCCGGCAACGAAAGAGTCGGCATGCCGGTGCCTGGTGATGGTTCAGCTTTTCTCCCCCGCACTTTCGGAGCGGCAAGGGAGAGGGAGCCAACCGATCATCGAGTCCCTCATCCGGCCTTCGGCCACCTTCTCCCAGGGGGAGAAGGGATGAATTGGTGCCACTCTGAGCGGTCTCGTCCACGTTTCCTCCCAACTTGCCGGGGTGGGGGGCCGCTCCTAAGATACGCCCCCTTTCGCGGCCGGAATCGTGAGCGGAACGTCTTGTGTGGCTTAGGGTCAGAGCGTTCCGAGGATACGTTGGCAGCGGCAATATTTTGGGAACCGACATGGATTTTATGCGTGCAGGAATGCTGTTGGCCGAAGGCGACGGAGCCGCTCAAGGAGCACCGGGGCTGACGTCAATGCTGATGCCGATGGTGCTGATCGTCTTCGTGTGGTACTTCCTGATCCTGCGACCGCAGGGCCGCGAGCGCAAGACACGCGAACAACAACTCTCCAACCTGAAGCGAAACGACCGCGTTGTGACGTTCTCCGGGATCATCGGCACAATCACGGGGTTCTCGGACGACAACAAGGAAGTCACGCTGCGTGTAGACGACAACGTCAAGCTTCGATTCTTGCGGAGCGCGATTCAGGGGCCGTTGGCCGAAACGTCCACGGCGGACGCGAGCAAGTCGGCAGGAAGCTGATTTTGGAGTGCGGCAAGTCATTGCCGCTTTGGAGTGCGGCAGAACCGCGTTCTGTTTTTACCAGGTGGAATCCAGTCTTCGGCAAATGAAAGCGGCAACGCCGCGAAGGAGTGCGGCGATGACTCACCGCACTCCAAAATGAGGAATTAGACTCGATGAATGATTTTTCGATGGGACTGTCACTGTTGGCGGATGCCGCCGACAAAGCCGACGCGAGCGCACCAGAGGTGGTCGACATCGGCTTCCGGTTGTTGATGCTAATCGTACTGTGCGCGATTCCGTTTGTGGTCGGAGCATTTCTGGCTCGCGCGTTGCGGCTGAAAGAATACTCGAACCGCATCGGCACCGTGCTGTTTGCGCTCACTGTGGGGTTGGCTCCGTTCGGCTATCACATCATCCAGGCCGGTGACATTGGCGCTTGGAAGGATGCGCTCCGCTGGGGCATCGACCTCGCGGGCGGCACGAACCTGATCTATCAGATCGAAACCGAGAAGGCCGCGGAGGAAGGGAAAGATATTCCAAAAGCGGTCGATCAGATGGTCAGCACGGTCGGCAAACGCATCAATCCGTCGGGCACGGAAGAGGTCACGATCCGGAAGGTGGGCCAAGACCGTATCGAGATCATTATCCCCGGAGCGGATCAAGGTGTCGTGGCGGAGAAGAAAGCCGCGATGACTCGACTGGGCAGCTTGAACTTTGGCATCGTTGCCAATCAAGAAGACCACCGCGGCCCGATCGCGGCAGCGCGTCGGCTTCCCGACGATCAAGATAATTATTTGGAAGACAAACAAATCGCCGCCGCCTGGCGAGAACTTGCCGAGAAAGGAGACGTGCCTTCCTCCGCAGTGACTCGCCTGGTGACTCGCAAGAACCGCAAAGGGGAAGACAAAACCGTCACGCAAGTGCTCATCATGCAGGATCCGGAAGAGGATGCCGTCACGGGTGGCTTCCTCCGCCGAGCGTCGACCGGGATATCCGAAACTGGCTCGGCGTGCGTCAACTTTTCGTTCGACTCGGAAGGGGCGATGCGATTCTTTCGGTTGACCGACCGCAACAAACCGACGGCCGACGGCCGCAAGCGTCAGTTGGCGATCATCCTCGACGGCCAAGTCCACTCGTCTCCCAATTTGAATAGTGCGATTCGCGACAGTGGCCAGATCACCGGTAACTTTTCCAACGAGGAATTGAAAAAGTTGGTCGATGTGCTGAATGCCGGTGCTCTGCAATTGCCGATCAACCCGACTCCGATCAGCGAGTTCTCGATTAGTCCCTTGCTGGGAGAAGACGTGCAACGCAAAGGGATTCTCGCTTTGTGGGTGTCGTCCTTGGCCGTGTTTCTCTTCATGGCGATTTACTATCGGTTTAGTGGGCTAGTCGCTGACGTCTCACTGTTGCTCAATCTCGTGCTCACGCTGGGCGTGATGGTGATTTGCAACGCGACATTCACTCTCCCCGGACTGGCTGGCATGGTGCTGGGGCTGGGCATGTCGGTCGATGCGAATGTGTTGATCTATGAACGCATGCGTGAAGAAATGGAACGCGGCAGTAGCTTGCGGATGGAAATTCAGAACGGCTTCAGCAAAGCCTTTTCAGCGATTTGGGACTCGAACGTCACCACTTTGATTGCCGCCGTCGTGCTCTACATGATCGGCACCGATCAGATCAAAGGCTTCGCGGTGACGCTCTTCATCGGCATCTGCATGAGCAACTTCTCGGCCCTGTACTTCGGGCATTTGGTCTTCGATATCGCCGAACGCAAGCGTTGGATCACGAAGCTGAACATGATGAAAGTCATCGGCGTCCCGAAATTTGACTTCATCGGCAAGCTGAAAGCGGCCGTCACTTTTTCCGTTAGTTTTATCGTGCTTGGCTTGGCGCTGCTTTTGGCTCGCGGTTCCGACAGCTTGGATATCGACCTCAGCGGCGGTTCGAGCGTGACGTTCCAATTCGTGAAAGACCAACAGATCGACGATGTGCGAGGCAAGTTGCAAAAGACATTCGACTCGATGTCCTTGGAAAGACTCGCGCTGTCTGGGGAGTCGGCAGCCGGAGAACGCGGAGTGCAGTTCCGGCTCCGCACGAAGGAGCAGAACTTTGAGAAAATTCGCGGTGGCATCGCCTCGACCTTTGCCGATCCGAATTACGAGTTGAAGCGGGTCACGGTGGGCTTCACAACTCCCTCGAAGGGAGCCGCCAAGACGACATCGCTGCGAGCGCCGGACGATCGAATCATCGGTGGCTCCGGGCAAGACGAAGTGAAGACCCAATCGTCCGAGAAGAAGGACACCAAGCCCGACGAGGCCAAGAAGCCCGCCTCCGACGACGAGCCGAAGAAGGCGGAGAAACCCGCCGAGGACAAGCCCGTCGAGAAAACGGAAGAGAAGCCCGCCGAAGAGGACAAGGCCGCCGAGAAGTCCGAGAAGAAACCAGAGACACCGGCCACCACGACGAAGTCCGGAGACGATTCTCCAAAATCGAATGACACGTCGGCTGGTGAGTTGGACAGCACAGCTCCGATTGATCCCTTCGCCGATGCGACTCAAACCGAGCTGACGTTCAGCAGCGAAATCTCCACCTCAACTGCGGCCGACTACTTGCTGAATGAACTCCGCAACCTCAACAAAGCCTATACCGACATCAACTCGAATGCCTTGTTCCGCATCAAGGGGACGGCTGGCTCCGGCCTGACGGCGGCCGAGAACAAGGCCAAGGCCTACAACAAGATGCTGGTCGAAGTTCGCCCGGTGATCAGCGAAACCGAACTGACCCAAGCTCTGACGGCGATGGAGTCCACACTGAAAGACACGCCGATCTTTGAGGAGGTCAGCAACTTCGCGTCGTCCGTCGCCGAAGACATGCGCTACTTGGCCATTCTGGCGCTGCTAGCCAGCGGTGTCGCCACCGTCACCTATCTGTGGTTCCGCTTTACGAAGGCGGACTTCGGCATCGCGGCCGTCGTCGCCGTGTTCCACGATGTGTTCTTCACAATGGCGTGCTTGCCGCTGGCGTACTACGTCTCGAAGACTCCACTGGGACCGATTCTCGGCCTGGAGGACTTCAAGCTCAATCTGTCGATCGTCGCCGCGCTCTTGACGATCGTTGGATACTCGCTGAACGACACGATCGTGATTTTTGACCGCATCCGCGAAATCCGTGGCCGCAATCCGCAGCTCACACTGCAGATGGTCAATGACAGCGTGAACCAAACGCTGTCACGCACGATTCTGACCGCGGTGATCGTGTTCATCACGGTCGTCATCCTGTATTCCATAGGCGGCGAAGGGATTCACGCCTTCGCGTTCTGCATGCTGATTGGCACACTGGTCGGCTGCTACAGCACGATCTACATCGCCAGCCCGCTCCTGCTGTGGATGTGGAACCGCGAGCAAAAACGTGCGGCGGCGAGCCGGCTGTAACGCTGCAATTGGCCGCGAAGGAACGCAAAGACCACAAGAGACAAGGCAAAGATGCCTCTGAAATCTTGTGGTCTTTGCGTTCTTTTGCGGCCATCAAATTCAGCTTCTTTGCCACGTCGCGCGGAAGCGGCCGCGCACGGCGTCCCAAAGTGCGGCGACCGTTGTGGCGTTGAGTGCCACGAACATCAACTGCGCTCCGAACAGCACGGAACGCCGGCCGGCTAGCTGGAACCACCAGCCGACCAGTGCAGATGCATAGAACGCGACGTGCCACATCAGCAGCACGGCGTAGATCGGATGACTCGCCAGCCACAGGTTCGCGACCGCCGCCACGAGCAGCAGCAGTGGCGAAGCCAACCGAGCCAGCTTGTGCGAGACGAACTCGAACCAGATGGGATTCCGCCACGGCAGCAGCCAGGCGGGATGATCCACAATCAATTGTGCCGCTCCCGCGACCGTGCGGCGTTTGCGAATCGACTCTTTCGTGGTCGAGTCCGAGGGGTGATCGAAGGCAACCGCCGCAGGCTCGAACAGACAGCGGTAACCGGCGGTCACGGCCTGCATTGGGATGACCACGTCATCCAAGATCGTTTGTGGCGGGATCGGTCGGAACAGCGAACGTCTCAGAGCGTACAAGGCTCCGGTCGCGCCCGGCACGCTGCGAAAGCGTCCCTCGCATTTGCGAATGAACTTCTCGTATCGCCAATAGATCCCAATCCCTTTGGAGACGGTCGTGATGTCCCCTTCCGAGCGAAAGACAAGTTCGCCAGAGACCACGCCGACCGTCTCGTCCGCGAAGTTGGCGGCGAGTTCCGCGATCGCTCGGCGGTCAAGCTCCTGTCGGGCATCCATCAGCACGACGACGTCGCTTTGACACTGCGGAATGACGTCGTTCAACACCGACGGCTTGCCTCGGCGCTCCGGGAACGCAATGAGTCGAACGCGAGGGTCGTTCAATGCCGCGAAGACTGTCGTTGTGTCGTCCGTCGATCCGTCCGAAGCGACGATCAACTCGCGGATCAAATGCGAGTCTTCGCTGGCGAGCACGCTGGCGATCTTTGCTGGCAACCGAGCGGCTTCGTTGTAACCCACGAGCACCACAGAGACAGGGTCCGAGCTGGCAGACTTTCGCGTCCGCAACGTCCGCAACCGCGACAGCGCGAACACCAGCAGCGGGTAGCCTAAGAAGATGTAGGCCACGCTGAGGATGCTCAGCCAGAAGATGATTTGCCAAACGGCGAACGCGGTCATGTGGTCTCAGTAGGTCAGGCTTTCCAGCCTGACTCGTTTGGTGAGTTTGTTCGTGAGGTCGTGGACCTGGCTGCCTTCAGGGTCAGCCTGGAAAGGCTGACCTACGACGGACACACGCTCCAACAGTTCGGCGAGTTGTTGCGTCTGCCGGCATCGTTCAAATTGGGAGGCATCCCACAAACCGGTGGGTAACGACACGCCGAGCCGGTGCCGTTCGATCTCGTCGCCCAAGCGTTGAGCGAGTCCGGTCACGTCACTCGGCGAATGCACGAACGCGAATGGGCAATCATTCAGAAGCGACGAGACCTCACCTGGTGGTACGATCGCGAAGATCGGCCGGCGGACGGCGAGATACTCGAACATCTTCGCTGGGACGACTCGGCCCGCTTCCGGCAGGTCCGAAAGCAACAAACACAGACCGTCAGCGGAACGCATCAGCCGCAGAGCTGCGTCGTGATCGAGATACGGTTGCCGAACGACTCGGCAGGGCAATGGACCGAGTTGATCCAACCATTCATCCTGAGCCGCCGTGCGTCGGCCGACGAAATGCAATTCCAGCCGCGAAGCCAAATCGGGAGACCGATCGACAAGCTGTCGCACCGCGCGCACGACCGGTTCGACCGACGTCAGATTCCACAGCGTGCCGATGTACGCCAGCTTGTACGGCTGGGCCGGATCATTCGTTGTCTCGATTGCGGCATCCGCCAGCGGCGGCGTTTCGTCGTGGAAGTCGGCCGAGTCGAAACCGTTGTAAATGTGCGTGACCAGCGGGCGGCATTCGGACGCTCGCGCGACTTCTTGCAACGACTCTGCGCTGTGCCGAGTCGTGGCGACCAGTGCCGACGCGGCTCGCACGCAGAGGCTTTGCTGGTGTTGCTGCCACGTCCGCGACAACCATCCCAGCCGTTTGTTTTCGAGGTACGAGTTGCTGATGCTCCACTCATCGCGATAGTCGAGCACCAGCGGCAAGCCCGTGCGGCGAGCCAGTTCCGCTCCGATCAACAGCGACGAAAATGGCGGAGCGGTGACGAAGATCGCGTCGTGTTTGCGTTGTCCGAGAACTCGCAGGCCGGCCTCAATCGCTTGTGAGTTCCACAAGACCTGCGGATCGGGTTGCAGCAGCAGATTCGCCACGCCGCGCAGCGCCCGTTTCGCGGCGGCCGCCAAAGTAACCCGAAGCGTCAGCGAGGGCGAATCGCCATTCGATGTCATTGACCGTCCGCCCTCGCTGACACTTCGGGTTACCTTTTCTGCATTGCTTGCCGAGACGATTCGCTTCAGCGCGTAGCCGGGTTCAAGCGTGCGAGCTTTCACAACAACCGTCTGCGGCGGAATGTCGGCCAGCAGTGATTCGTCGTAGACCGGTACGGACGGGTTCTCGGTGGTCAGGACCGTCGCGTCCCAGCCGAATTCTGGCAAGTACTTCACGAATTTCGTGACGCGCTGCACTCCCGCTCCGCCGACCGGCGGAAAGTTGTACGAGACGACGAGTACTCGCTTCGGAGATTTCGAATCGGACATGATCGCTTTCATCAGTGGGTCATTTCGTGGGGCAGGTTTTCAAACTGACCGGCTGGGACGGGCAGGTTGAAAACCTGCCCCACGTTCAAATCGCCTCGCAGGTTTCGCAGCAACGAGACGAGATCGTGAGCCGTGTCTCGCCAACTCCGGCACGGCACGGATTGCGCGACGGCGACGTATTCGGGTCGCAAGACTCGCTCGATGGCGACGGACATCGCGGCCGCATCGCCAATTGGCACCAACTCGGCGAACGGCGAACCAGCTTGCGATTCCGCGATCTCGCGCACGCTGCCGACATCTGTCGAGACAAACGGCCGACCACACGCGACCGCCTCGCGCAGCACGTTCGGAAGCCCTTCGGACAAACTCGACAGCACGAAGAGATCGGTCGCTCGATACCAATCGGGAAGCTGTGCGGGCGGCTGTGCGCCGGCGAACGTGACGTGATCACCGAGTCCGCGCCGTTCCACATCGGCTTGAACGGAAGCTCGCAACGGACCGTCGCCGACGAGCAGCAGATGCAGGTCCGGTTGCTGTTGTCGTGCCAGATCGAAGGCGGCGATCAGCGTGTCGAGACCTTTGACCTCAACCATACGGCCGACCCACAGCAGTAACCGGCGATCCGCCGGCAGTGCGAGTCGCTGTCGAGCCGCCTTCGCATCGCCAGGGAAGAAAAGTTCGTCGTCCACGCCTTGATAGATCGTGTGAACTCGCGACGGGTCGGTCCCCAAGTCGATGACGGCTTGCCGCAGTCCTTCGCTGACGGTCATCACGCCGCTCGATTCGCGAAGCACTCGTTGAATCTTCGGCCGTCGCCATCGGTCGCTCGGCAGCAACAGCACATCCGAACCACCAACGATGACGACGCTCGGAATGCTCAGCGGTTGAGCGGTTCGCAACGCGACCTCGCCATCGGGATGTGCCCAATAGCTGACAACCGCCTCTGGCCGAAACTGTTCGACGACTTGCCGAAGATGCCGCCGCACCGACCACCACATCGACTCGCCGTACAGCGAGCGTGCGAAGCCGGGTGTGTAGAAGTAGCTCGGATAGGAGACTTCGATTCCCATCACCTCTGTCACCCAGCGATCTGCCGCGCGGTCCTCGCGTCGAGTTCGCCAGACGTCGATGAACGATCGGGGCGCGACCACACGCACGTCGTGCTCGGCCGCGAGCGCTCGGCACAGTTCCAAATTGAACGTGCCGGTGACGCGAGCCGTTCCGTGCGGAAAGATCGAACTGAGGAAGAGAATTCGCATAGTGTTTTTATTGGCGAGCGGAGGGTGTCAACCCTCCGAGTGATTTTTCGGTTCGAGGACTCGGAGGGTTGACACCCTCCGCTCGCCGGTTTGAAGAAGTTCTTCGTACAACGATTCGTAGCTGCGGATCATCTGCCGGATTTCAAAGTTTTGTTCGACTCGCTGGCGGCCGAGCGTTCCCATGGCGGACCAAAGGTCGCGTTCGGAACACAGATCGACGATCGCGCAAGCCAGCGCGGCGGGATCGCCAGAGGGAGCGAGTCGGCCGGTATGTCCGTCGAGGACAACTTCGGGATTTCCTCCAACTGCGGTGGTGACGATCGGAAGGCCGACAGCCATCGCTTCCAACAGAGTCAGCGAGATGCCCTCGTTCAAACTCGACGACACAAAGAAGCCGGACTCGGCCAGCAGAGCGGGGACATCGTGCCGCTCGCCGAGCATTTCGACATGCGGGCGGAGGTTGAGTTCGTCGATCAGCGTTTCGAGCTTCGCTCGTTCGGGGCCGTCACCGACGATTCGCAATCGGAAGTCGGGGACATGCGGCAGCACGAGCGGGACGGCTCGCAGCAGTGTCGGAAAATCTTTGGTGGCCGACAGACGGGCGACGCTAATGGCCAACGGCGTCAGTTTCGGGCCGTGGTAGGTGAAGCGATCCAGGTTGATGCCGTTCCAGATCGTCGTGATCTTATTTTGCGAACCGCGATCTTGTTGCTGGCACAGCCGCGCGGCGTCGTGTGACACCCCAACGACTCGCTGCGTCCAGCGGTTTGCAAGTTTGAACTGCCACTGAGCCTTCCAACTGTCGCCACAGCCTCCACCGTGCTGTGTGTTGATGACGATGGGCACACCTGCCAGCTTCGCGGCGAGTGTTCCGTAAAACTGCGCGTATGTGTTGTGCGTGTGAACGATCTGGGTGTGTTGCCGTTTCAGGTGCTGCACAAGTTGCGCAATGGATCGCAACTTGGCAATCTTCAAGCTGTCGTTGAGGACTCGTGCCGAGCAACCCGCGGCCCGAATGTCTTTCGCCGGTTGACCGTCGCCAGCGAGGGCGAGGAATTGCAGTTCGAACTTCTTCCGGTCGTGGAACCGCGCGAAGTCCACGAGCAGCCGTTCGAGGCCGCCAGTTTGAAGGCACATGCTGAAGTGACACACGCGGATCGGTTGGCTCGGCGCAAACGACTTCGCCAGTCCGTCGGATGCGGGTGGGCTGAGAGGGCGGTTGACGAAAACTTCCGACAGGCTGGGCATGTCGCACGCTCAACGAATGGGGAAACACGATCCACGCAGGCAATAGGGCGGGAAACCTTAGGTCACGTCTGGCCCGGTGGCGGACGGAAGCAGGAATCGCCGACGGTTTCTGTGCTCGGCACGACCCGCACAATTGGTATCACCGTTCGGATGCGTCGCGCAGCATTCAGAAGACGTTATCACGGCTTTCGGCTGACGGCTTTCGGCCCAGGCAGCCGCGCTAAGGCACAGTCGCCAGCAAATCTTCCACGAGCTTCAGCAGCGTCTCGTGGGTCATCGTCAGATCGACTTGGTCGCGGCCGCATTGGACCGGGTCGGAATGGAATCGCCGCAGAACGAAGTGGCCGCCCGATTGGCACTGCAACAGCACCTCGTAGTACTTCGCTCCGCCGGTGCGGAGGTCGGGCGACTTTGAACGAATGAGGACTTGCTGCGTCGTCGGGTCGAACTCCAACGGACCAATGTTTTCGAGGAGATAGGTGATCCGCTTCGACAAGTCTTCGGCCCAGTGTTCGAGCATCGCAAACGATGCTCCCGCGAGACGCGGCACATCCATGCGCAGCTCGCGAAAGGCGCAGCTCAACGTGTCGACGATCGTGAAATCGACCGACATGTCCACGCCATCGGTGGTGGGCAGCGTGACCGTCGTCGGCTGCGTCGAATTCATTCCGATCAGGCGCGGAAGTTCTTGCGAAAGGGTTTGGCTCAGGCTCATGGCACACCTCCCGGTGTGGGAGCAGAACGGACGAAGGGCGAGGAACTGGTCGCGGCCCGTGGCCGAACGACAGATACCTCGCCCTTCATTGTTCAGTTCAGAAAGATCAGTGCGGCGCGCATCGTGCGAACCGCGGATGACGGGAAGTCTGGAAAGCTTACGTCATGGATGCTCGTGCTATTTGGTCAGAAGTTGCTCCCATGCGTCAACAGGGATTTCTCGGTGTCTTCTTAACGGTTCGGCAGTCGTGCCGGATTTGACGAGCCGATTTTCGTCAATCCGGCATTTTTCGCCGAGAACCACGCGGAGCAATCGCGCGGCTTTTATGGCTTTTGCCGCATTTCGTGGTTCGTCCCGTCGAACGAAATCACGGCCGGCTTCTCATCCACGACCGTTTCGATGTGGACGGGGCGGCCCCAGATGCGTTGCAGATTGGCGAGCGTGTCGCGGGCGTAGTCGTGCTTCAACTCCGCCCCTTGGAACTGGTGCTTGAGGTACAGCTCACCGCGGTTCTTGTAGTTGCCGTCGGTGACGTAGATGAACGGCCGGCCGTGATTGGCGAGGCTGGTCAGCAACTGTTGCTTGATCTCTTGGAACTGCCGCGAGGCGATCTCGTAGTTGTCGTTGCCGTCGTTGTAGGCAAAGCTGAAGAGCTTGTG
Source organism: Candidatus Kuenenia stuttgartensis (assembly GCA_945904015.1). Taxonomy (GTDB): domain Bacteria; phylum Planctomycetota; class Planctomycetia; order Planctomycetales; family Planctomycetaceae; genus SXKJ01. Next base: position 23,075 of record CAMDPK010000121.1, read on the forward strand.
CTTCTGGCAGAACTCCGGCGTCAGATAGGCGTCGACGAACGTCACGTCGTTATGGATGCGGCGAACCTCGAAGATCTTCTGGCGGCCGAGTTTCAGATCCTTGTCCCAACGCCGTTTCTCATCGTAGTCGTCGCACGTTTCCCAGTCGTGGCCGAATTGGCCTTTGTCCCAACGCTCTTCGATGTCGCGATACAGCTCGATGCCGATCTTGTACGGGTTTAGCCGATTGGCGCTCATCGCCATCGTGCCGGAGTGATGGTCGGCGTAGTCGATCACCTCACCGTCGCTTAGGCCGAACGTCGTCATGATCGTCGAGTGCCAATAGCTGGCCCAACCCTCGTTCATGATTTTGGTCTGAGCCTGCGGAGCGAAGTAGTACGCCTCGTCCCGGACGATTTGCAGGATGTCATGCTGCCACGGCTTGAGCGGCGCGTGCTCCAGTAGGAAGAGCAACAAGTCGCGCTCCGGTTCCGGTGGGAAGGTGCGCGGCTCTTCCTTCTTCTTCTGCTTCGCCTTTTGTTCCTGATCGGCTTTATCGAGGGCGGCGCGCGGGTTGATGAAGTCGTCCATGTAATCTTTGGACGGCAGCTTGCCCGGCGTGTCGTCCGAGTCGTCCTCTTCGTTGCTCTT
>CAMDPK010000122.1 GCA_945904015.1 Candidatus Kuenenia stuttgartensis
TGCAGATCGACCGGGCGGAACCACGGGTCTTTCGAGATCACGAAGTCATTCCGCTCCTTCGCCAGGATCGTCGAGCCGTGATACTCCGGAGCATCGACGTTGACTCGGCTGGTCATCACGTTGCCGGTGAAGAACATTCCTTCCCATTCTTTCGGGAAATGGCCGCCGTAGTACGCTACGATGCCGCAGTTGGCGGTCGTGCCGTGCGTGTGGCTCATGATTTCGGGGACGAAGCCCAGGCCGTCGTGAGGTTTGCCGAAGCTCTGGTAGTAGCCGCCGCGCAGCAACTGCGTGATCGGCTTCGTGTGGCAGTCGGCGGTGAAGATGTTGAACAGCGGGTCGAAGCACATGCCGAACGGATTGACCTGCCCGTGCGTGAAATGCTCGATGCGGCTGCCGTCCATGCGGAAGCGGAACGTGTTGCCCGACGACATCTCGACAACGTGACCGTCCTTGCCGGCGACCTTGCTGATGTTGTTGAACCCGTGGCAGGCGTAAATCCAACCGTCGAAGCCGCGCCGAAAAGCGTTGCACATGCCGTGAGTGTCCCGCTCGTAGCCGAACGGGCCGTAGAGCTTGATCCGCTCATCGCAGACGTCGTCGCCGTCGGTGTCGCGCAAGTCCCAGATGAATGGGATGCTCCAGACGATCGCTCCTTGAATCGTCTTGCCGGTCGCTTCGTCCTTGCGGCTGGGATACGGATAGATGCCGATCGGAATGTTGAGCCCATCGGCAAACGTCGTGATGACGTCGGCCCGGCCATCGCCGTCGGTGTCGTGCAGAATCTTGACCGAGTCCCGCGCCGGCTTGTCGAGCGGCGCGGCCCACGGGTACTCCAGCGAGTCGGTGATCCACATCCGGCCCCGTTCGTCAAAGGCCATGTTCATCGGCTTGAAGATATCCGGCTCGGCGGCGACGAGTTGTACCTCGAAGCCATCCGGCACCAGCAACGCTTTCTGTTCGTCGGCGGGCGACAGCGGATCGGTTGGCCGGACTCCAGCGGCGAACGGGTCTTGCGCGGCAAGCGTGCTCACGCTTAGGAATAGGACGGACAAAATTCCAAGTGCTCGAAGAAAGCAGCAGTTCATCATGACTCCAGAAAACGAAAGTCGCGGCAAATGATTGCGGGCCGGTCGAAGTCCTTCTCCCTCCGGGAGAAGGTGGCCGAAGGTCGGATGAGGGATTCGATCACCGTTTGGCTCCCTCACCCCGACCCTCTCCCAAAGGGAGGGGGAGAAATACCGGATCACTACCATATCGAGCAACTTTCGTGGCGACGATGTTGCGAGACTTGTGCTCCCTGACCACACTGGCGATCCCATTGGAGCACGCTCAAAATGCTGACTGCGAACGCCGAACAACTCTTGCTTGGACCTGCGGACGACATTCGTGTCGGCACGTCGCAGGTCTTCTTCGTCGAAGGCCGCGAGATCAGCGTGTTTCGCCGTGAGCAAAACTGGTTTGCGATCGACAACCATTGCCCGCACAGCGGAGCCTCGTTGGCGGCCGGCAAGTGCGGCGAGTCGGTTGTCACCTGCGGTTGGCATCACTGGCAATTCGACCTGCGCACCGGCGAAGCGATCGGCCGTCCGGGTTTCAAAGTCGGCACGCACGCGCTCGAAGTCCGTGACGGCGAGTTGTGGATCACGCTGTCGAGCGAACCCGAAATCACTCATCAACACGCCACCGAGCACGCCGACGACTCCGAGAGCGACATCGACCAGGCGGTCGATTGGCGAGATGCGTCGCGCTGTCTGGTCCGCTACGGAGCGATGGCTTGGACCGGCTACTTTCGGTATCGCTCGTCCGAGCCGCTCGAATGCCACCACGGTGAGCGAGTGCTGATTGAAACGCCGCGCGGCGTCGAAGTCGGCGAAGCCCTTTCAACTCTGTTGACTGATCCGCCGCTCAACGATGTCGGCAAAGTGATCCGACCAACCGGCGAGTTGCAACGAAAACTCACGTCGATGGAATCGTTCGAGCACGTTCGCGGACAACGGGATGCTCGACAGCAAGCGCTCATCCAAGAGTTACTGACCGAAGCCTCGCGCCGCCTCGCCGAGCGTGGCGTCGCCGTCGATGTCGTGGATGGCGAGTTGCTGTTCCACGGCCAGACGCTCGTGTTGTACTTCCTCGGCACGCCAACGGACGACTTGGGCGTGCTCGCCTCGGAACTCAGCACAGGCCGCGACTTCAACGTGCTCTTCAACTCGGTCCTGGAAATCGCCGCACCGGTCGCGTCGTGCGGCTGCAGCGGCGGCGGTTGCAGCACGAAGCGATGAGCCGAACGCCGGCTTGCAAACCGCGGGGCTTAGCGCTTCACGATGTCGTACAGCCTCTTGACCAGCGCTTCCACGTTGGGACTGATCAGGTCCGTCCTCATCTTGTTCATCACGTAGGCGAAGGTCAGACGGCGATCCACGTCGTTGATCACCAGTGAGCCGCCCGCGCCGCCCCAGAGACAAAGCCGGCCTTCCGGGAGAAACGGCAACACGTTTGGGTTGGGGAGCAGGCCGTAACCGATGCCAAGGTTGAGCGGGATGCCCAGCACGAGGTCGATCCCATTGCTTTGCACCTCGAAGATGCGGCCGATCGTCTTGGGCGAGAGCAGCCGGACGCCATCGACTTCGCCGCCGCTGGACACCGCTGACTGCAGCCGCGCCACCGAGCGGGCATTGCCGTGGCCGTTGACCGCGCCGATATCGGCCCGCCGCCAACGCTCGGTCCGACTACGTTCGATGTTCTTGTCCAGGTCCGGGCCGGTGTTGGTCTTGAATGCCACGCTATTGGGATCGAGCCGGTTCAGGTCGGTCTGCGGCCAATCCAGTGCCACCAGGTTGGAGACGCGAGGGAACTCCGAAGGCGCGAGGCCGATGTGGAAGTCGGCCCTCAGCGGCCCCGCAACTTCTGTCGCAAAGAACTCGCCCAGACGCTGGCCGGTGATGCGCCGGATCACTCCGCCAATCAGGTGGCCGTAGGTCAGCGCGTGGTAGCCCGAAGCCGTTCCGGGTTCCCACCACGGAGCCTGCGCGGCAAGCATCGCGGTCGATTTATCAAAGTCGTACACGTCGTCGATGGTGACCGGCTGGTCCCAGCCCGAGACGCCCGAAGTGTGCGACAAGACCTGGCGAACTTTGATGTTCTCCTTGCCCCGAGCCGCGAACTCGGGCCAGTATTTGGCGACGTTCGCGTCGAGGTCGAGTTCGCCGCGATCGACCAGCACAAGCGCGGTCAGCGCGGTCATCGTCTTGGTGCTGGAGAACACGTTGGCGATCGTGTTCTCAGTCCACGGCACGGTGCGAGTCTCGTTGGCCCACCCGCCCCACAGATCGACCACCATCTCGCCGTCAATGACGACCGCAACCGAAGCGCCGAGGTCTTCCCCCGATTCGAGCTTGGCCGCGAACAGCTCACGCAGTGAATCGAATCGGCCGCTGCATGTGCCGCCCAGCGGAGTCGCGTGATCGCTCATGATGCCTCCGTTCAGAAGTCGTCGCCGGGAGGGGAAAGGAGACGCAACTCATTTCTCGAAACCCGTTTTCCATTCCGTCTGCTTCAGGCATCCGAGAGCAGTTTCGTCAACGCGCGTTCGATGACTTCCGGGCGGGTCTTTGGTCCTCGAGTTTGGATGTACTCGTCGATTTCTTTGGAGTGGCGCGAGACCACACCGGTCAGGCTTCGCACATCCTGCCGCCATTCCTCACGCACAGCGGGCATCTCGGATTCGAGCAGCGGGCGCAATTATTCGTCTTCCGCCCGCAGGCGGGCGAGTTGTTCGGGTGGGACGTTAGGTTTGGCTTTCATCGTCAATCCTCACGGATACGTGACAGAAGATCGGGCGCGATTATGTTGCGGCGGTTCTCGATCCGCAATCAGTCGCAATCAATCTCGGACAAAGAACTCGAACGGTGCCGGGAAGTCATTTCCTCACCGCCGCTGCCGTCAGCGGATCGTCGGGCCAGGGGTGGCGTGGGTAGCGGCGGCGGAGTTCGCCGCGAATGATCGGGTAGGCGTTGGCCCAGAAGCTCGGCAGGTCGTCGGTCACTTGCTGCGGGCGGTAGTTGGGAGCCAGCAGATGCAACAGCACGGGGACTCGGCCGCGAGCGACTCGCGGGGTCTCGTGCAGGCTGAAGATTTCTTGGATGCGGACGGCCAGGATCGGAGAGCGACCGGGTTCGTACTCCAACGCGATGCGACTTCCGCTGGGGACGGTCCAGTGCGTCGGAGCTTCTCGCTCGACCGCCTGCCATTGCGCGGGGGTCAACGCGGCTTGGATCGTGTCCACCCACGGAGCATTTCGCAGATCGGCGAGCGACCGGCGTCCGAGGCACAGGCTCGGCAATAGCGATTGCAATTGCGCGTCGTCGAAGGTGGTGAGGTTCAACTCCGGCAACCAGTCGCGCAGGCTGCGAACGCGCGCGAGGAATTTTGCGGCGGGTGAATCCTCTTTCGGCCGCACGTCATCCCAATGCGTCGTCGCGGCCTCGGCCAACATTCGCGCGACCGAATCGTCGTCTGGCAGCGGAGCCGGGGACTCATCCAGAATCAGATCGTCCCAACAGACTCGCCGTCGAGCTTGCACTCGGCCGCTCGGCTCATCGAAGAAGACTTCCGTGCCGACGTTCAGCATCTCGTCCGGCAGCCAACTTCGTTCGATGGCTGATGCGACCCGCACGAGGGCTTCGCTGCCGCTCCCTTCGACATCCAGACACAAGAACAACTCGGCCTGCTTGACTCGGCTGCCGGGGGCCAGCTTCACCCCGCGGCCGCCGACCATCACGGCACGCGGACTGTTTGCTTCGCGCCGCTTTGCCAAGCGATCCGGAAACGCGGCGAGAAGGGCGCGAAGCAGTGCCTCATCGTGCGTTATTTGGCGAGCCGGGTGGCGTAAGCTCCCGGACAAAATCGTGTCGTTGTCAGACCTCGTCCGGGGGCTTACGCCGTCCGGCTCGCCAGCGTTCGCGCGAACGAACCGCAGCAACTGCTCCTTCGTCTGCACGACAAACTGCGCCGCTCCGCGATTGAGCCGGCCGTGTGTCGTGGTCTCGCGGCCGGTTCGCTCGAACTCTTCCAACGCTTCCACTCGGTCGAGCACATCTGACTGACTCGCCGCCCCTCCGTGGGGCGAGCGGCCTGTCTGAAACTCGAACGGATCGCGTTCGGACAACAACGCCGCTGCCAGCGCCGCTCGTTCCGGTTGTCCGAGCCGTACTCCCTCGATCAACAGTCGCCCCAATCGTGGATGCACCGGCAGCTTCGCGAGCGTTGCTCCCAGTTCGGTCACGTTGCCGCGCAAGTCGATCGCGCTGAGCCGTCGCAGTACCGACTCCGCATGTGTGATCGACTCGGTTCGCGGCGGCTCGAACCACGGAAACGCGAGCACATCGCTTTCGCCCCACGCTTTCAGTTGCAGCACTGAGCCTGCCAGATCGACTCGCTGAATTTCCGGAGTCGTCTGTTCGGGCCGCGCGCGATGCGACGCTTCGCTCCACAGGCGGATGCACAGGCCCGGCTGCTGTCGTCCCGCTCGGCCGGTTCGCTGTTCGGCACTCGCCCGCGAAATCGGTAGCAGTTCGAGTCGATCCAAGCCGACGTTCGGATCGAAGCGCAGTTGCCGGCTGAGTCCAGTGTCGATGACTGCCGTGACGCCATCGACCGTCACCGACGTCTCCGCGACGTTAGTCGCCAACACGATCTTGCGTTTCGTTTGCCGCTGCAACGCCGCGTCTTGCTGTTCCGGCGGCAACTCGCCGTACAGCGGCATGACCAGAACGTCGTGCTCGCGCGCGAGCGGTTCCAATTCGCGAGCCGCGTCGCGAATCTCTCGCTGCCCGGGCAGGAAGACCAGCACATCGTGGCCGACGCTGCTAGCGTCGGCAGCGGACGCTGGCAGCGTCCGCCACGACAGACATCGTTCCACCGCGCGAGCCACTGCAACGCCCAAGCGTGCATTGTCTCCGGGTGGCTCGTACAAAATCTCGACCGGATACAGCCGCCCTTCGCTGGCGACGATCGGAGCATTCCCCAAGAACGCCGACACCGCTTCGACCCCCAGCGTGGCCGACATCACGACGATCTTCAAATCGGGTCGCACCGTTTGCTGAACTCGGCGGACCATGCCGAGCGACAGATCGGTGTCGAGGCTCCGCTCGTGGAACTCATCGAAGACGACCACCGCGACCGAATCCAGAAACGGATCGTCCTGCAACATCCGAACGAGCGTCCCTTCGGTCACGACCAGGATGCGTGTCCGCTCGCACCACTTCCGATCGAAGCGAACTTGATAGCCGACTTCGTCGCCGAGTGGACTGCCGCGCTCGAACGCCATCCGCCGCGCGGCCGCGCGTGCGGCGACTCGCCGAGGTTCGAGCACGATCACTCGCCGTAGGTCAGCCTTTCCAGGCTGACCCGATGGGCGGTTGACGGTCGATGGCGCATTCGGGTCAGCCTGGAAAGGCTGATCTACGAGCAGCGCCGGCGGCACTCGCGTTGTCTTGCCGGCTCCGGTTGGGGCACGCAGTACCACCGAAGGATGCTCGCGCAGCGCGGCGACGATCTGCGGCAAGACTTCGTCAATCGGCAGCGGTTCGAGCATTCGCGGAGTGTAGACGGCGCGCGCTGCGAGCCGCAGTCATCAGATGCCCATCAGGCCAGCTGACCGACGCTGGCTGACCATCGCCTGAAAGATCTCCTGAGCCGTCTGTGATTCGGGGGACAGGCCGGCGAGGTATTGCAGGCGGAGGTTGCGATCGCGATTGATCTGAGCGTCGCGCAGCCAATCGGTCAGGATCGCGCCGTCTCCTGCGAAGCGGCTCAAAAGGGACTCCGAGTTCGGCAGGCCGATCTCCGTGAGCGACTGTTGCAGTGGCGGATTCGATCGCAGGCGATGCGTGATCGTGCGCGGCGAAATGTCCTGATCGCCGATCGTCCCCACGACCACGAGGTCGTACCCCGTCGCGAGGTTTTGGCCACTCCACAAACTCGATCGCGGAAAGGCTTGCAGGAACGTCGCCATCTCACACTTCACGGCGGCGGGATTGGACTCGTACAGCGGCACCCACTGCGTCACCACGCCGTTCGGAGTCAGCCGCGAGCGGCACAAGTCGTAGAACTCGGTCGTGTACAGCGACGCCGCGCCGCGGACCCACGGGTGAATCGGATCGGCGGTGATGATGTCGAATTTGTCTTTCGTCGTCGCCAGGAAATGCCGAGCGTCGTCGATCACGATTTCCAATTTGGGATCGTCGAGCACTCCGCCATTTTCTTCCGCGAAGTATTTCCGAGCCGTGTGGATCACGTTCGATTCCATCTCGCACAGCACGATCCGCTCAACAGACGGGTGCAACAAGAACGATCCCGTGGTCATGCCGCTGCCGCAGCCGACGACCAGCACAGTCTTCGGTTCTGGATGCACCATCGCCGGCAAGTGGCCGAGCAATCGTTGAGTCCGCATGTCGCTGGGACTGTTCGTCGCTTCGACCTTTCCCGCGACATGGAAACAGCGAAACCCCGCCCCCGATTCCGAGACGACCACCGGCGAATCGAGCCCTTCGCCGACGAAGAAGAACTGGCGAGTCGTCGGCCAGTTCTCAACCGTCCGGCCGTACGCCAGCAAACCATTCGGAACCGCCGGCACCAGCGCGACCGCGACGCAACACGCCAGCAGTCCACCAGCAAACAGCGGTACTCTGCGGTGAGAACGCTGTCGCATCAGTGCTGCGAGCATCACGATCCCCGACAATCCCGCGCACGCCGTCAGCATCTGCTGAGCAAACCGGCCGTCGAACACCGGCACCGCGAACAGGCTGACCAGCAGCGTTCCAAGAATCGCTCCCAGCGTGTTGGCCGAGTACTACAGCCCGCCGACCAATCGCGCCGAGTCTCGGCGATCATCCGCCACCGTCGCGACAGCCAGTGGAAAGCTCGCGCCCCACAACAACGTCGCCGGCATGAACGCGGCGAGCGCACGGATCACGTCCAGACTCATGCGTGTCAGCAGCGATTGATCCGCGTCGCGCGCATGCAACCAATACGGCAACACGTCGACGATCATGAACGCTCCGAACGGAATCGCCGCCATCAACAACAACTGCGCGACCGACAAGGCAACTCCCGGAGAGCGAACTCGCCGAGCCAACCACGCTCCACCCCAACTGCCGGCACCCAAGCCGAGCAGGAAGACCGCCAGCAAAATCGAAAACGTGTACGTCGTCGGCCCAAACAACAGGCCGAGCCAGCGAGTCCAGACAACCTCCGCGCCAAGTGCCGTCAGTCCGGACAAGCCGATGACAAGATACGGCACGAGCGCAAAGGGAGGGCGAGGCTCCCGCCGAGCCGTGCGTTGTGTGGAAAGATTCGGCTCGGCAGGAGCCTCGCCCTCCCAGCGAGACGTACCGCACGATCGTTCGGCCAACATCCACGCCCCAGCCGCGACGCACAGATTGATCGCCGCCGCCACGCAGGTCGCCACGACGACATCGAAGAACGGCAACAGGCACAACCCCGCGAGCAAACTGCCGAGCACCGCGCTAAACGTGTTCGCTCCGTAAAAGAATCCGAGCTGCGACAACTCCAATCGCGATGACTTCACCCAGCGAGCGATTGCCGGCAGAGTTGCTCCCATCAAGATCGTCGGCGGCAACAGCAACGTCAGCGCGACCAACGCGCGAGCCAACAAGTCGCCGCTCCCCGGCAATGCGAACGAGCAATACACGCGGCTGACGATCGGCATTCCCCACAAGATCGCCACGCCACAGATGCCGATCAGCAACTCCAGCACCGCGTAAACTCGGAGTGGATGCCGCGTTGCCGAAACCAAGCGCGGCAACGCGAGGCTGCCCAGGCACATCCCCCCCATGAAACTGGTCAGCAGGATCGCCAGCGACACCGAAGTCGCACCCAGCACCAAGCCCAATTGTTGCAACCACACGATCTCATAAATCAGCGCCGAGCACCCGCTTCCGACAAACAAACCCAACAAGGCCACCGTCGTCCGCTTGCTCTGGTCCATGAGCCACCTCCGTCCGTGTGAGAAATCCGTGGCGAAACCTATCCCGCGACGGGACGATCACCAACCCCAATCCGGCCGAGAGCCGATGGCCGAATGCCGACAGCCGTGATACCGTTTTTTGCACGCAGCAAAAACGGCATCACGGCGATCGGCCGTCGGCACACGGCTTTCGGCCGGACAGTTTTTCGCGCGTGGCGATATCATCCGCTGGACTCCATTGGAAAGAATTTGCGATGCGACACCTCCTGTTGGCCGTTTGCGGCCTGACATCCTTGTCCCAATTCTGTTCCGCCGCCGACATCGACTTTGCCCACGACGTGCAGCCGATTCTCAGCAAGCGTTGCGCGAAGTGTCATTCGGGGACGCAGCGCAAGGGGGGACTGTCGATCAATTCGCGGCAGTCACTGCTCAGCGGCGGCGAGAGCGGCCGAGTTGTCCTCGCTGGCAAAAACGGTGACAGCTCACTGATTGCACGCATCAGGGCGACCGATGCCGCTGAACGGATGCCGCCGGAGGGCGAGCCGCTCACAAAACCACAGATTGAAACGCTGCGGCGCTGGATCGACGCCGGTCTGCCGTGGGAAGACGGCTTTTCGTTTGGCAAGACGTTCACGCGAGCACCACTCGCTCCACGCCGACCGGTGGTTCCCGCTGGCGACGGAAATCCGATTGATCGTTTTCTGGCTGACCGAATCACAAATCTGAAATCTCAGATTTCAAATCCGAAAGTACTGACAGCCGACCGCAGCTTCGCTCGCCGAGTGTTCCTCGACCTCATCGGCCTGTTGCCGACGCCCGCCGAACTCGACGAGTTCGTCAATGACAACGCGCCGAACAAGCGGGACAAGTTGATCGACCGGTTGCTTGCCGACCGCCGCAACTACGCCGATCACTGGCTCACCTTCTGGAACGATCTGCTGCGAAACGCTTACCAAGGAACCGGCTTCATCGACGGCGGACGACGACAGATCACTGGCTGGCTGTACGAGTCGCTGCTGACCAACAAGCCCTACGACCAATTCGTGCGAGAGTTGATCGAAGCTTCCCCAGGTGCCGAAGGATTCACATTCGGCATCAAATGGCGCGGCACCGTCAACGAAAGCCAGCGGCGAGAAATCCAAGCCGCTCAGTCGATCAGCCAAGTCTTCCTCGGCACGAACCTGAAATGCGCGAGCTGTCACGACAGCTTCGTCAACGACTGGAAGCTGACCGATGCGTACGCAATGGCATCCGTCTTTGCCGACTCGCCGCTGGAACTGCATCGTTGCGACAAGCCGACCGGCAAGCCGGCGACGGTCGGTTTTCTGTATCCGGAACTTGGTCAGATCGAATCCGCCGCTCGGCCCGAACGCCAGAAGCAACTCGCGGCACTGCTGACGAAGCCTGAGAACGGACGGTTCGCGCGCGTGATCGTGAATCGTTTGTGGGCGAAGCTGATGGGCCGCGGTTTGATCGAAACGCTCGACAATCTCGACGCGGAACCGTGGCATCGCGACTTGCTCGATTGGCTGGCCAGCGACTTCGTCGAACGCGGCTACGATTTGCAGCACACGCTGCGGCTGATCGCCACCTCGCGAGCGTACCAACTTCCCGCCGTCAGGCTTGAAGAAGCCCCTGTAGCCACGCTCGCCAAGAGCGTGGGTGATGTGCCAAGCCCCCACGCTCTTGGCGAGCGTGGCTACGGGGTGGAGTCGTTCGAGTTTCACGGCCCACTCGTCAAACGACTTTCGGCTGAACAATTCGTCGATGCGGTGACGTCGCTGACGAATACTTGGCAGCCAGTCTCGCTGCCACTTCTGCGAATCGACGGACGAGGGCAAGCGGGACAACTTGGAGCGATCGCGCGAGTGATGGCTTTCGTGGATCGGACGCCTACGTCCGATCCACCGGACGTAGGCGTCCGGTCTACTTTGTTTGCGAACGCGAAATGGCTGTGGTCGAATGCCGACGCGCAGGACGCTCTGGCCAATCAAGTCGTCTATTTCCGCAAGACGCTGAAACTCGAACGCGACATACCGTTTGTCTTTCTGACGATCGCGGCCGACAACGAGTGCGATTTCTACATCAACGGCCAGAAGGTCGCGGACGCGAACAACTGGCAACAGCCGACACAAACGCTGGTCGGCGGCCCGTTGAAAGTCGGCGACAACATGCTGGCGGCGAGAGTCGTCAACAAAGGCAACGGCCCCAACCCCGCCGGCTTCATCGCCGAGCTATTCGCCTTCGATGCCAAGATGCGCTTGCAATGGACGCTGACCACTGACGACTCGTGGATCGCCACCGAGGCATCCGAGAAAGACTGGGAGAAGCCGACGTTCGACTCCTCCCATTGGCAAGCCGCAGTGGTCCTCGGCGATTCTCAACTGCTGCCGTGGAACATCGCCGAAGTCGTCGCGAAGAGTGCGACGCTGACGACTCCCGCGATGCTCACCGCGTTGCAAGACATGCGCCTGCGAGCCTCACTGCTCCCGCAAGACCAACTGAAATCCGCGCTCGGCCGCCCGCACCGCGAGCAAGTCGTCTCGCACCGCGAGTCGCTCGCCACGATGCTGCAAGCCCTCGAACTCACCAACGGCTCCGCCCTCGACGAGCAACTCCAACGCGGAGCCGACCACTGGCTACGCGAGGCTGGTTCCGATCCAAACCGCCTCATTCCTACGATCTATTCCGCCGCGCTCGGCCGAGAACCCACTTCCCGCGAACGCGATCTCGCGAGAGAATTGCTCGGCAACCCGCCCAGCAAAGACGGCGTCGCCGACATGCTGTGGACGATCATCCTGCTCCCCGAATTCCAATTGGTGCCGTGATGATTCTGCTCTTTCGGTTTGGACTCTGGGCACTGTTCCTATCGCTGATCGTCTTGTTGGCGGTGCGCAAGCGGTATTTCGAAAGCATGGCAATTTGCTTTGTCTTCGCGGTGGTTTCATTCTTGGCAATGGAGGCGAAGGTTTTCGCGTTCTATCTCGCAGCGATCCCACTGCTGCTGATCCTAAAAAATCGACAAGCGCGCCCCATGATCGTGTCGGCAGTGATGGTGACATGGGCCGTCAGTGGGTTGGTGACCAGCGTTGTGTCGGATCTGCGCGAGTACCGAGACATTCATGCGAAGTATCCGCTGGAGTCGTTGGCGTCTCGGCTGAGCTACGAGATTCCGCATGTCTCAAACGAGTCACAGGATTTTCCGGCCTCAGTGCGTGAAGCAGAGATGCCCGCCGACGAGGAGTGGAATGCGCGCGGCGACGCCAGCCGTGCTCGCCGCCGCCACGCCGCCTTGAAAGAATTGAATTCTCAGACATTTGCCGAATTCATCGCGGCCAACGGTTTCGGTGCGAGCCGGATGCAGAGTTTTCGACGATGGAATATGAAACTTGATCGGGTGCCGTCAGCCAAACCGTTGCCGAAGCGTCCGGAAATCATCGAACCGCTGACCGCGATTCAAAATCCCGAATTGGCGGCTGGCAATTTCGCCCAGCCGGCACCTCCGCTGCCGAGCCAACTCGAGGCGGTGCGGGAATTCACCGCGATGGTCGATTGGGCCTATGTTCCCGTCCGGCAACAAGCAGTCGGCTTTGTCGCGCACGCGATGCAGAAGACGCCCGTAATTCGCGGAGCATCGGCCGAGGAATGGCAGGTCTCTCGGCTCGAATTGGTCAGCCTGTTGAAATTTGCTGAGCCGCGTGTGTATTCGTCAGAGCATCTGCCGCGCATGGAGGACTTGCGAAACACAGAGACTCGATCACTCGATGAATTTGAGCAGCGGGCGTTGCAACAACTGCGCGGTCGCGAGGACATCGTCACCGATCAGCAACTCAACACGATCCGCATGGTGGGAGCCGTGCGAGCGTCCAAGCAGTGCCTCGATTGTCACTCTGTCCGCCGAGGCGATTTGCTTGGCGCGTTCTCGTATCTGCTCGACCGCAAGCAGCTGATCCCGCCGCCCAAAGTCGAAGGCAAACCGGTGTCGATGATTCGGAAGAGATCTCAGGACTCATGAAATGACAGAACTCACGCAAACCGTTTCGGGACGTCCCTCTCGCCGCGAGTTTCTCGCACGCATGGCCGGTGGCACGCTGGCCGCTGGCACTGCGGGCAACGTGTTTGCTGAATCAACCAATTCGCCGAACCAGCAGCCGAAGCGGCCCGCGTTTCCTGCGACGGCCGATACTTTGATCGTGCTCTGGATGGCGGGCGGCATGGCGCACACGGAGACGTTCGATCCGAAAAGGTACGTGCCGTTCGAGCCGGGGATGAAAGCGGACGACGTGCTCTGCACCTTCCCTTCCATCAAGACGGCGGTGGACGGGGTCGAAATCACGGAAGGCTTTGAAAAGGTTGCCAGTGTGCTGGACCGAGGGACGTTGATTCGGTCGCATGTGCTCGGCGATCTCGGCACGATTCTGCATTCGCGGCATCAGTATCACTGGCACACCGGCTACGAGCCGCCGCAGAACGTCGCGGCTCCGCATCTGGGAGCGTGGATCGCGCACGCGCTGGGGCCGAAGAATCCGGCGATCCCCGCGTTCATCGACATCGGCCAAGGCTACGAAGGCAACGGCGAGTCCGAAGAACTCAAAGCCTTTCAAACCGGCGGCTGCCTCGGTGCGGAGTTCAATCCGTTCCGAGTTCCCGACCCTCGGCAAGCGGTCAACATTGTGAAGCCTCCGGCCGGCATGAGCCTCGAACGTTTCCGCCGACGCTACGACACGTTCCGCAAGATGGTCGCCGATGGAGTCGGTTCAGACGGCAAGGTACTGAACGACGCGCAGCGTGACGCATTACTTCGCTCGGTTGAGCAAGCCCATCGGCTGATGGATTCATCCGCAGCGAAAGCGTTTGATCTTTCGCTCGAACCGAAAGAGTCCTTTGACACGTACAACACTTGCAAGTTCGGACTCGGCTGCTTGCTGGCGAGACGGTTGGTGGAAGAAGGTGCCCGGTTCATCGAAGTCACCACCGAGTACGGCCCGTTCCTGCAATGGGACACGCACGACAACGGTCACACGCGACTCGCGAAGCTGAAGTCAGAGATCGACGCTCCGATCGCTCAACTGGTGCTCGATCTGGAACAACGCGGGCTGCTCGATCGCACGCTGATCGTCTTGGCCAGCGAATTCAGCCGTGACTGTTTGCTCGAAGGCAAACCCGAAAAGCCAGTCGGCAATCAAGTCGAACAACCCGCGGTCCTCAACGAACTCAAGCACTACGGCATGCACCGCCACTTTACCGGTGCGTCCAACGTTTTGATGTTCGGCGGAGGCGTCAAGCGGGGCTTTCTCTACGGCAAGACCGCGCCCGAACGCCCCTGCACGACAATCGAGAATCCGATCAATGTCACTGACTTGCATGCCACGATGTTGCACACGCTCGGAATCGCACCCGACTACCACGTTACCGTGGAACAACGACCGTTCTATGCGACTCAGGACGGCCGGGGGATTGCTAGAACCGCATTGCTCGGTTGAGAGTTGAGAACTGTTATGCGCGGCAGATGACACAGAGTGACGGCTAAGGGTTGCTCTTTGGTGATGAGCTTTGGGAAATGCAGATTGTATCGGAGGATTCTTTTGAAGTCAGCGGGAATGAAAGAACCCCTCGAAACAAGGTTTCGAGGGGTTCCGTGTCTACCGATCACAAATCTTGCGATCGTCGTTTAGAACTCATTCACCGTCTCGCTACCAGCCATCGTGCCCAAAGCACCCCAAACACCGAACGGGCTTTGGCCATTGCAGTAGTAAGAACTCACATTATTCTGGGCAGGAGTGATGAAACCGCTCACGTTGCAGGGCGGGTTGCTGGACGCATTGTTGATGGTTTCATTCACGAATTTCACGGCACCATCTGCCATCAGCACTTGGACTCCGCCGGTGTGACGACTACTGGGCGTAACCCAAACGTCCTGCTCGGCGCGGAGGCCAGTAACCCAACTCGTGTCGATCTTATTCATGCAAGATCCGCTATTGGGAGCTGCGGCAAGATGCACGGCATTGTGATAAGGATGCCCGCAGGCCCATCGCTCGCTCATCATCGGATTGGCAATACTCGTGGGGACGGCCTGTGCTGGGGCGTATTGGCCATTGGTAACATTGGTTTGACACACAGACGGAGCACCGGATGCAACTTGATTTTGGATTCGTCCCAAAACGTCGTTGGCGTTGCCTGGATTGCCGAGATCGCGTTCCGCCATCGCGACTGTGTTGCTCGTTCCATCCAGCATATCTTTAACCCCGAAGCAGCGACCGATTGTGAACGGGCCGCGCATCTCTTGTTGGGGGGTCGGCATGGAGGTCAAAAGATTCAGGTACGGGATACCACTGGGATTTCCGACACCTGCTTGGGCGGCCGACTGATCGACCCACACAAGCATGGCAACGGTGGCTGCTGCGACACCGCCACCGGGCACGTTAACACCCATGCGGTCACCCATGTTGAAGCAATAGCTTTTCTGGACTGGAGTGGATGGTGACTTCGTCGAAGAGGGGCATTCAAAAACTTCGATCGCACCCGGCGCATGAAAACCCGCTGGTGCCCAGGTTGCTCCGGCCGGAAAAAACGGACCGTTAATTCCAGGATTTGTGGGACTACAGGGACTTCCACCCTGCCAAATCGCAGCACCCGTGTTCGAGACGATTGTTTCCCACAACGGCCCCTGTTCAATAAATGGCAGGAGCATAGCAACGCCGCTCAATGCTCCTTCATTGGTTCCTGGTGTGACGGTATTCGTGCCCCCCGTCAGCGGGCAGAAAAACTTGTGAGTGTCGTGGTAGTTGTGCAGAGCCAATCCGAATTGCTTGAGATTGTTCTTGCACTGGGACCGGCGAGCCGCTTCTCGCGCCTGCTGAACGGCAGGCAGCAGGAGAGCGATGAGCACAGCGATGATCGCGATCACCACAAGTAGCTCGATCAAAGTAAAACCGCGTCGTTTCATCATGACAAGACTCCTAGAAAAGAATTGAAAAAAACACCCATTCAGGAAACAGAAGTGGGAACAAGAAATGAACAACAACCCTAACGTCTGCCCTCCTCTTCCTAAAAACCGCAAACGAACGTCGTTTGACGGAAGTCCACATCGTGGCTTGTAAGTATCGGAACGGAAACTTTACGGCCTCCAGAAAACTTAATTTACCATGAAGATGCCATGTTGGTGGAAAGAAAAACAAACTCAGAACTGTGGATGGACCGAAACTCAAGTAGTCGACTTCAGAATGATTGTGAATTATTTCGTCACCGAATTCCAAAAATCAACGACAAAGCCACTGGATTTTGAACTTTTTTGAAGGCCCGGTTCCCCCGGTCAGCAGAGTTCGAACGCGAAACTTGCATCTGGTGCGGCCGGGGATCGGCTCGCCACGAACGATCCGGCGTCTCTGGAGTGCGACTGTTTTGCACGGTCAACCCAATTTGCTTACAACAAAGCAGGGTCTGAGTTCGTCGGCGAACAGCAATGCTTCCCTCTTTTTTTTCTGACGGTTGAACACTCGGAAAGCTTGAAATGTCAAAGAATGAGATTGGCTTGATCGGTTTGGCCGTGATGGGGCAGAACCTAGTTCTCAACATGGCGAATCACGGGTTTTCGGTCGGGGTCTACAACCGGACGATTTCCACAACCGACGAATTCGTCAACAAATTGAAGAGCGAGCCAGCCGACAAAGTGCATCCCGGAGCGGCCGAACGGATCAGTGGCTATCACTCTGTGGAGGATTTTGTTGCCAATCTGAAGGCTCCACGACGTGTGATGATCATGGTCAAAGCTGGTGCCCCGGTGGATGCCGTGATTCAGCAACTTCGTCCGTTACTTTCGCCCGGTGATATCATCATTGACGGCGGCAACTCGGACTTTCGCGACACGAATCGTCGGCATGAGGAGCTGAAGGCGGCTGGCCTCCGATTCATTGGGACCGGCGTTTCCGGGGGCGAGGAAGGGGCATTGAAGGGGCCGAGCATCATGCCGGGCGGGCATGTGGAAGCCTGGCCGTTCGTGAAGGACGTGTTCCAAAAGATTTCCGCGAAGGTGGGGCCAAACAATGACATCCCTTGCTGCGATTGGGTCGGCGAAGCCGGAGCGGGTCACTACGTCAAGATGGTCCACAATGGCATCGAGTACGGAGACATGCAGCTCATTTGCGAGGCGTATTTCATTCTGAAAAACGCTCTCGGTCTGACGAACGACGAGCTGTATTACGTCTTTAAGAATTGGAATGAGGGTGAGCTCGAAAGCTATCTCATCGAAATCACTCGCGACATCTTTTCGGTGAAGGATCGCGAGACTGGGGAACATCTTGTCGACAAATTGCTCGACACGGCTCAGCAAAAGGGAACCGGCAAATGGATGAGCCAGCACGCCCTGGATCTGGGAGTTCCGACGACGCTCATCACGGAGTCCGTGTACGCTCGCTGTTTGTCAGCTCAGAAGGACGCTCGGGTCCGGGCGTCACAGGTGCTCAAGGGACCGGGCGACGTGAAGTTCACCGGCGACAAGCAACAGTTCATTGAGGATGTTCGGCAGGCGTTGTATGCCTCGAAGCTCTGCAGTTACGCACAGGGGTACGTGCAGCTTGATGCGGCGGCGAAGGAGTTTGGCTGGACGCTCAACAACGGCAACATCGCATTGTTGTGGCGAGGCGGTTGCATCATCCGTTCGCGATTCCTCGGGGATATCAAGGCGGCGTTCGACAAGAACCCGAAGCTCGAGAACTTGCTGCTCGATGACTTCTTCAAAGCGGCGGTTGAGAAGGCACAGCCGAGCTGGCGTCGAGTGATTTCCACGTCGGTGCAGATGGGTTTTCCGGTGCCGGTCTTCAGTGCGGCTCTGAGCTATTACGACGGATACCGCCAGGCTCGACTGCCGGCGAATCTATTGCAGGCTCAAAGAGACTATTTCGGAGCGCACACCTACGAGCGCACCGACAAGCCGCGAGGCCAAGCCTTCCATACCGATTGGATTCGCGAGCGAGTGCTGAAGTAATCGCCGTGATGAGACGTTGGTCGTTGAATTGCAGTTAGCCCCGACCTCGCAAAGTGGCCGGGGTTTTTGCTGCGCTGAGCTTCGCATCGATGCCGTCTCGACAAACGCTGCGTCCGGTAGAACCGTTGTGACCGTTGCCGTTTCACGCTGGGGAGCGGCGACTTTCGCGGTCAGTTTTCGCCGCGTGTCAGGCTGTGACCTACGGTTCTTCAGACTTTTGTCTTCGGGAATGAGACCCCATGATTGCAGAGCTTGTGACATCGGTGCTGAGCCGGAGAAGCGAAGACCTCACTGAAACGGTCACGCTTCAGAGCAACGTCGTTGAATCCGCGGCCGAACCCGCCGTGTTGCAGATGCATCAATACGCCAGACTGTCTGGTTTGCCGTTTTGGTGCCTCACCTACGGGGACGAGGGACCGCAGATCGCGGCGGCGAGTGGAGACGGCCTGGCGTTGATTCCAAACGTGCAAGGTTCTGTGTTTCGCGATGCGCGTGGCCCCAAAGTGGTGCCGTTGGAATCCGGGTTGACGTTTTATTCGTTGCCATTGCCGCCAATGGATGGACTGACTGCCGTGGCGTTGGGATGGGTGCGACTGCGTCCGGATCGTCGTCCTGATGATCTGGTTTTGGCTGCGGTGGAAGCGGGTTGGACGAAGCGTCGTGTCGATGAGTGGCTGCGCGGGCAACCGTATGCGGTTCCCGAACTCGTGCAGAAATTGCTCGAAGCGGCTTGGCTTCAGGTCAATTCCGCCAGCAAAGAAAAACAACTGCGGGACGAGTTGGTGGATGTCGCCGAGCAAATCGAGCAGACCTATGAAGAGATCACGTTGCTGCATTCGTTGACAGGAAACCTGGAGTTGACGCGGTCGCCCGATGAGATTGCCGAACTCTGCTTGTCGCGTGTGCGCGAGCTGACTCGGGCCGAAGGCGCGGCGATCTGGATCGAAGATCATGTCGGCAACTTTCGATTTCTGTCGAATGGAACACTGCCGCTGGACGAACGCGGGCTGGCACGATTGTGTTCCCGTTGCGACCGTCGCGATTGGTCGCGGCCGTTCGTCAAAAACCGAACGGCCGGAACTCCGCTGGAGCGAGAGATTCCCGAACTTCGCAACTTTGTGTTGTGTTCGATCGGCGATCCGGGACAACAGTTTGGTTGGCTGATCCACTGCAACGCTCCCGGAGAGTTCGGCAGTGTGCAGGCCAGTTTGCTGCAATCCATCGCCCGCATTCTCGGCACGCACTTGCGGAACCGCGAGCTGTTTCAGCAAAACGAAGACCTCTACATGAGCTTCGTGCGGTCGATGGTCTCGACGATCGACGCCAAGGATGCCTACACGCGCGGTCACAGCGAACGAGTGGCACTCGTCGGGAAAATTTTAGCCGAGCAGATGGGCCTGCTCGCCAACGAGATTGACGACATCCATCTTTCCGGATTGCTGCATGACATCGGCAAGGTGGGAGTGGACGACCGAATCCTTCGCAAGGAATCGAAGCTGGACGACGACGAGTTTGAGCAAATCAAGAAGCATCCCGAAATTGGTTGTCAGATTCTCGCGGGATTGGCCAACCTCGAACGAATTCTGCCGGGTGTCAGGCATCACCACGAATCGTTCGACGGTTGCGGCTATCCCGACCGACTGAAGGGCGAAGAGATCCCGCTGATGGCGAGGATTCTCGCGGTCGCTGATTCGTACGATGCAATGGGCAGCGATCGTCCGTACCGAGCCGGCATGCCGTTGGAGCGGATCGAGGCGACCTTCCGCGAAAACGCTGGGCCGCAATGGGATCCACGGGTCATCGAAGCCTACTTTGCCGTGCGCGTGAACATTCGCAAGCTCTGGTCGGCGCATTGTCTCACCGACTTGCAGTCGCTGGCATCCAATTCCTCGATCATTCGCGCGAGCCATTTCTCGCAACGTTGAGCCAATCGTTGGAAGGCACTCGTTCCCGTTTGAGTTCCCAGCGAATTGAGTCCGAGCAATAACTGGCTAGTGCTTTGTCAGGGCAAACAAATGGGGTTGGGTGCATCAGCCGCAGGGCGCTAGCCCCGGTTTGTGCCGTCCGAACCGGGGCTAGCGCCCTGCGGCTGATTTGGTGAACCTCAATTCTTAGTCGTGACGCAGCATTAGGCGGCCGTTTCTTTGTCGAACATCTTGGAAACGAGTTTCTGATCCGGTGGCGTTGTCAGCAGGCTCACGAGGACGCTGCACAGTCCGGAGACCAATACGCCCCACACGAACGGATCGACTTCGCACAGATAGTACGGGCGAAAGCTGGTGAGTTGTCCGATGCGTTGTTCGGGCGTCTTCTCGAGGATGCCGAGCAAATACAGTGACAGCACCGTCGAGGCCCCACCAATCATGCCGGCGAGCGCGCCGGCCACCGTGGCCCGTCGCCAGTAGCAGGCCATGATGGCGGGGATCAGAAACGTCGCGGCTGAGCCGGTCGCGCTGAAGACGATGAACGCTTGCAGATACGCGACCGGGCTGATGTTCACAGCGACCGCGACGGCTCCGACGAAGATCATCGAGAGGTACGCCGCTTTGCGAAGCTCGCCCGGTGTCGCTTGCGGCCGAATGAAGCGTTGATAGATGTCGCGGACGAGGCCCGATGACAGCACGACCAAATACGAACTGACCGTGGACATCACCGCTCCGAACGGAGCCGCCAGGATCATCCCGGCGATCAGCGAACCGCCCGGCCAATCAGCGGTTGCCAGCAACGCCATGCGCGGGACGATTTCGTCGGTCTGGCCCGGCAATTCGGGAATCAACGCTCGGCCGCAGATGCAAATCACAATCAGCGGCAAATAGATCCCCAAGTTGTAGACGCTCAGCAGATAGATCGAACGGCGAATGACCTGCGTGTTCTGGCTGGCCATCAGCCGCACCAGGCTCGCGGGCGAGCCGACGCCGCTCCAGACCCAAACGCAAAAGAACGACAGAGCCAACGACAGCGGAAGAAACTCGCGCGGGACCGCAGCGTCGTAAGCCATGCGCGGTGCGGTCTTCGCATTCGGCGCGGCTTTCGGTCCTTCAAACTTGTCGTCGTAGCCGGGGCCGTAGACGTAACCCGGCCCCGTGTTCTTCAAGGCCGTGCGAGTCGCGTTGTCCAAACCGCCCGCCTGATGCAACGAGGCGAACAGCAGCACCATCACGCCGAAGAACATCAGCACGCTTTGAAACATGTCGGTCCACACGGCCGCGAGGAAGCCCCCCATCAGCGTGTAGGCCACGACCGTCAGCGAGAAAATTGCCAAGCCATAGAGATACAACCGGTCCAATTGCTTGGACCGTTTGACGATGCGGTCTTTGGTTTCGGTGTACTCCTCGGCGCTGAGCAGCGACTTGAGTTGTGCGGTCATTTCTCGCTCGGTGGAAAAGCCGTGGCCGATCAACGGTGCCAGCTTCTCGACCACAGCGCCGGAGACTTGGTCTTCTTTTAGTGCCGCCAAGTCTTTTTCGGAGAGTGCGAACGGCTTTTGGTCTTCATTGACCGACAGCACACCGGAGCCAGGCCAGGCGGTCTTCATCACGATCGCGCCCGCTTTGAACTGAGCGAACATCATGAAGGACAGATACAGCAGAATGAACAACGACGCGACCAACCCCAGAGCCGGGCTGCCGAACCGCGAACGAAACAGATCGGGGACAGTGATTGCCTCGGTGCGGCGACTGAGCTGTGCGAGGCGTTTGCCGAGGATGCCAAATCCAGTGATTGGCACCACGATGTAGCCGCCGATCCACAGCGCGACGATCCAGCCGTGCGTGTAAACCAGCGACGGAAATCCCATGAACGTTCCGCCGCTTTGCACGGTCGCCGTCAGGGCGAGCGCCCAGGCTCCCAGGCCGCGATTACCCAGGAAGAACCCGGTCATGAACGAGCCTTCTCGCGTCTTCCGATTGGCGAGCGCGCCGATCCACAAGCTCGCGAAGATGAACACGACCAGCGCGATCAACGCGCCGTAGCCGACGTTGGGCATCTTGGAAGTATCGGCCGCAGCCAGCAAATCAGGCGGGAGGTTCATCATCGGCTAGCCCCCCAATCCGAGTTCATCTGCTTCTTCCGGCAACTCTTCGCCCAAGTGCGCGTCGTGGACGAACAGTGCTCCGAAGATCCACGAGATGATGACGCACACCACCCACGGCACGGCGACGCCCCAGAACGTCCATTCGGGGAAGCCCCAGATCAATTTCAACTCTTCGACGGGGCGGTTGTAGCCCAGCCAATAGCTGGTGGTGACGGACCAAATCGCTGCCGTCAGCCAAATGCTGACGACGATCAGCGCTTCGCGCCGACCGGTGCGGACTACGGGATCAGTGTTGTCGATCATGAGACCTCTTCGCCAAAGCCGCTGAGGAAACTCCTCAGCCAAATCAGAGGGGGCATGGTATCGCGATCCGCCGATCAATCCACTCCGCAGCCCGGTATCGAAGAACGTTGGTGAACGTCGTGGTTGCGAGTCACCACCACGATCAAGACACTGCCAGCGACAGGAATCTCGAAACTCGAACTTGTCGACCAACCCCTCGGCTCTGGAGCTTGCGATGCGGATGCCTCAGTTGTGCGGACTCTGTGTAGTGTTGGCGGTGCTCGTCTCGCAATCGGCCAGCGCGGACGAATTGCCGAAGCTCACAACGCTGAGCGATGCGTCGATCCGTTACCGCGTGCCGGAGAAGCCGTACCAAATCCTCAAGCGAGCCGGCATCACGGCCGTCATCGTCGATAACCGTGAGGTCAACGACGACGTGTTGCCAGGACACAAATCCGGTTACAGCGGCGTCGCGTCGCTGACGTCGGCAACGCGGCGCGAGAATCATTTCGTGCCCGCCGTCTCCGGGTTGAACTTCGAGCACATTCACGACGGCACTGTCCAAGATCGCAAGATTCTGTTCGAGCCACGCAACGTCCCGATGGAACTGCGAGTCATCGACGAATTCACGGCGGAGTTGTATCAAGCTCCGACGCCATTTTGGGGACTCGAAAGTTGTCACCGCTACCGGTTGCTCGCCGACGGCGCGATCGAGATGACCTTCGAGTGCATCCCACGCCGAGCCACTTACAAGAACGGCTACATCGGCCTGTTCTGGGCCAGCTACATCAATCAGCCGGAATCGTTAGACATCCACTTTAAGGGCTTCGACGACGGCCAGCCGCCCGCCGCTCGTTGGATTCGTGGCATTACACCGGCTCACGGCACGCTGCCGACGCATCTCGCCCCCGACGACAACCGCGACTTCGCGCACGATCCCGACTTTCCGCTAACGCTCGTCTTCAATCGCTCGAAACATCGCTTCGCCGAGCCGTGGTACTTCGGTGTCAGTCACGGTCAGGCCTACGCGCAAATGTTTCGTCCGCAAGATCGTGTTCGCCTGACGCAATCCCCCAGCGGAGGCG
The DNA here is from genome assembly GCA_945904015.1 of Candidatus Kuenenia stuttgartensis. Classification (GTDB taxonomy): domain Bacteria; phylum Planctomycetota; class Planctomycetia; order Planctomycetales; family Planctomycetaceae; genus SXKJ01. Next base: position 23,373 of record CAMDPK010000122.1, read on the forward strand.
GCCAAGGGAATCCCGCCTGGGACTTCCAGTTCTTCATCGACGAGCACGAGTTGAATCACCGCTACCAATTCGTCATGCGAGCGATGCTGCTTCCGTTTGAATCCGCCGAACAAGTTGAACGAGCGACACGATCGCATCGCGAGACTCTTCGATTTCCCTAAAAACGGTATCACGGCTGTCGGCCATCGGCTGACGGTTTCCGGCCGAACGCCGT
>CAMDPK010000123.1 GCA_945904015.1 Candidatus Kuenenia stuttgartensis
CTCAGACACGGGAAAATCGTTCAGCCTCTTGATAGCTTCTGACATGGCGGTGTGCTCCTGGGAAAAAAAGGATGTTGTGCAACTCCAATTTCTCCCAAGCACGCCGCCCTCTTCAACTCACCACCATCCACAACTTCCGACAATACCTCGCGACTCAACTGTCGTTGTTTTCTTAGCGAGTGCCCGGCGACGATGGCCAGTGATCTTTGCGCGAACGGCATGTGCAATCAGTACAACGAGAGAAGACAGAAAATAGGCTGGGTCAACGACGTAATCCCAAATGTTGGTCGACTCTAACAATCCAATTTGCCAAGCTGCTGCAGAGAGGAGTAGTACGTATCCGAAGGCGCTGCTTTGCCAAAGAAATGCACTTGTCACGAGCATTAGCAACATGGTCAACCCGTCGGAACTCCAACCTAAGACGTATGGATCAAATGTGCCGAGTCCAATCGCCATTGGATAGAGCGTGATGCCAAACACGGTTCCAGCCACACACATGGTCATTCGAGTGGAATTGGAAAGAAGTGGTCGTCCAGTATGAGCCGTCCAAAGGACGCTCAGCATTAAGACAAGCGATGGAATACTGAATCCCGAAGTTATTCCATGTAGAAAACGTCCGAATGGCATTCCTTGGATAGGAATCAGCGTCACTGCCACGCCGATCAGAGGCAAGCATCGTGGTCCTTTATCAGCGACACACAATTGTGCGAGCTTGACCAGCAGACATGCGACCAACCCCCAGAAGATAATTGGATAGCACCATGCGATCATGACCTTGCCTCTAATTCCCGCTCTTGAAGCCAAGCCTCATTAAACGCCACGTAGCGAATCCGCTCTCGCTTCCACGTGTAAACCAAGTGAATGAACCCATCGCGGCCACGGATCATCGATGGATAACAAAACTCCATTCCTGTTTGATTCTCAAGGACGACAATTCGCTGCCAATCGGTCGTGCCATCTTTAGAAATTACCAGAGTGAGATCCTGACGATTCTGCGAATTGTCGTTCAACGCCAGCAAGACCGAACCGTAGGAAAGACGAAGACCGGCGACGCTCGAATCAGAATTCGGCAGTCCGGTCATCGCGGGAGGGCTCCAGGTTTCGCCAGCATCGAGCGTTTCCTGCCACGGAGTACCGCGGCGTTGATGATCTCGGTGATAGGACACGGCCCTCCGCTCGCCGAGCGGAACGATCGTGGACTGCAATAGCGACGCACCGCCAGTCATGCGTGTCTTTCCCCAAACAACTTTGTCTTGCTTCCAGTCCAGCCAAAGGAGTTCAGGAAACTTCACGATCAACTCGTGATAAATCGGAATCACGATTCGTCCCGACTTCATCAGAACGGGAGTGGCACGAACCAGCTCACTCAAGTTTGCCAGAGGGCTGAGAATCAACCGCTCGCTTTCGCTCCAAGTTTCTCCACCATCAAGCGAACACTTCACATTGAGCGAGCTTCCCGACCAACCTCCGACCGCGATGCTCACATAAATCAACCACGTTCGGTCTCGGTGATCCGAGAAGATGATCGGATTTCCAACTTTCTTGACGTAACGAGACAGCTCAGCAGAAGCCGATTTACGATCGACCAGAGCCTGGGGAGGTTCCCAGTCAGGATTCGTGTTCGAGGGCTTCGTCGGGTGTGCAGAACGAGAAAACCAAATGGAGACGTCCTTCGCTCCTTCTCTTGATCCCGCATACCAGACGGTCGCGAACCGCCCATCGGCAAGCTGGCAAATGGAGGAGCTATGAGCGACGCCAAGCGGTTCCGCATGGCCGATGAATGCACTGATGAACCGCGGAGCCTCCTCGCGAGGTGCTGGGGGCTCAATGAGAAAAAAATCCTCACCGTCTGTTAGGGCGGTTCGATCCGGACGCGGCCATCCCCATAAAAGTCCGGCCGACGCCATCAAGAGAGCCCGGCGCGAGATCGAATTCATAACGCCTCTGTATTCGTGCGAAGCCGATGGGTTCAGTGGCGCATGATCGATTCAGTACCGCTCAACCCGACTGCGTGAGATCGTTGTCCAGCATGCAACGACGCCGTTTGTCGCGTTGCTTTCCAGCACGCCTATGTTTTTAGGCCAGACGAGTTTTTTCTGTCAACGGCGCTATTCTTTTGGCCAGCGCGAATCGGAGTGTGGGACGAGGTTGGCGACGGGCAAAATCGAGCGGATTCAAGCGTCGTGCGTCGGCTTCATCTTCCGGTTGCCAGCCGGTAGCCTTGAAGTCACTCAAACCTCGACGGATTCCGCCGCATGAAACGGGTCGCTGTTCTCGGATCGACTGGATCGATTGGCACCAACTGCTTGCAAGTGCTCGACGCGCTGCCGGAACGGCTGTCGCTATCGGGGATCACCGCGCATCGGCGCTGGCGAGAATTGGCCGAACAGACGCAGTCAACTCATCCTCGCTGGGCAGTCGTTACCGACGAGTCGTTAAGCCACGGTGTCGATCGCGCGGCATTTTCGTCAAAGACGGAAATTCTCTTTGGTGAGAGCGGCATCGAGCGGCTGTGTTCCTCGCCGGAGGTGGATGTCGTCGTCAGCGCGATCGTCGGAGCGGCCGGTCTGCGCGGGACATGGGTCGCGCTGGAATGCGGCAAGACGGTGGCCATTGCGAACAAAGAGACGCTCGTCGTCGCCGGATCGCTGGTCATGGAACTGGCCAAACGGACGAACGCCACGCTTTTGCCGGTCGATTCCGAGCACTCCGCGATTTTCCAAGCGTTGCAAGCCGGACGAGCAAGCGAGGTCAAACGGGTCGTGCTGACGTCGAGCGGCGGGCCGTTTCGCGGACGAACGCTGGCGCAGCTGCGGGACGTCACGCCGTCCGAAGCACTCGCCCATCCGACGTGGAATATGGGGCCGAAGATCACAATTGACTCGGCCACGATGATGAACAAGGCGCTGGAGGTCGTCGAAGCCAAGTGGCTGTTTGGTCTGCGAGACGATCAGATCGACGTTGTCGTGCATCCGCAGTCGGTGGTGCATTCGTTCGTCGAGTTCGTGGACGGCAGCGTGATTGCGCAACTCTCGCCGCCGGACATGCGGCTGCCGATTCAGTATGCGCTGACTTTTCCGGATCGTTGCGAGTCCATCGCCTCGAAGCTCGACTGGAAAAAATCATTCGATTTGCATTTCGAGCCGCCTGACCTCGAGGCTTTCCCCGCTTTGCGGCTGGGATTTGAAGTCGCGTCCCGCGGCGGGACCTGCGGAGCAGTGCTCAACGCGGCGAATGAGGCGGCCGTCGAAAGATTCCTGGCGGGAAGTCTCCGTTTCTGCGACATTCCCCGTGCCTGTCGAGCCGTGCTCGACCAACATCAATTCGATGCCTCGCCGTCTCTGTCGGAATTGCTCCGACTGGACCGCGAGGCTCGCCAGGAGATTGCTCGGTGGACCTGATCGCTGTTGGACTGCTCGCTGCGTTTGATTTTTCCAAACTCGGTGCGACCGCTTTGAGTTGGCTGTGGGTCGCCATTGGTTTGGGGCTCGTGATTTTCTTTCACGAACTCGGCCACTTTGCCGTCGCCAAATGGTGCGGCGTGTTCGTGGAACGCTTCAGCATCGGCTTTGGCCCAATCCTGTGGAGTTTCAAAAAGGGAGACACCGAGTACGCGCTCTCGGCGATTCCATTCGGCGGCTATGTGAAAATGCTCGGCCAGGACGACATCGATCCCAGCCAGCTCAGCAGCGAGGAAATCGCCGAAGACCCTCGGTCATACTCGGCGAAACCGGTCTGGCAGCGGATGGCGATTATCTCGGCTGGCGTGATCATGAACATTCTCACGGGGCTCGTTTTCTTCGCGATCGCCTTCAAAAGCGGCGTTCAGACACGGCCCGCTCGATTGGGGCCGATCGTGGTCGGCAAGCCGGCCTGGAAGGCAGGATTGCAAACCGGCGATCTGCTGACGCGGATCAACGGCCGCGAGTGCTCGGACTTCGGCGACATCATGCGCGGGGTGGCTCTGACCGGTGGCGATGTCGAGATTGAAGGCATTTACCGTGACGGTCGGACATTCAAGAAGACGCTGACTCCCGACAAGTCTGATACGCGGCGGATGATCGGCGTGGCACCGGCGTGGGATCTGCGGTTGACCGCGCTGGGTGAAGAAAACGGGCCATGCACCCTCCTTGGCACACCAGCCGCAGAAGCGGGTGGATTTCAACCGAAGGACCGAATCGTCGAGGTTGGCGGCCAGGCAGTGAAGAGTTTCGCGGAATTGCAAACGCTGTTGTCCGAACGTCGAGCCGAAGAATTGGAGTTTGTTGTCGAACGCGGCCCAGCAGAAAAGCGGGAGCGAGTTGCAATTTCGGTCGCTCCGAATCGCTTCCGCCGGCTCGGTCTGTCGATGGACATCGAGAAGATCAGCGCGATCGAAGCCGATTCGCCGGCGGATTTGGTGCAGCTCAAGCCCGGAGACAAGATCGCCAAAGTCGATGGCCAAGAAGTCGGTAAAGAAATCGATCCGGTCGAGTTGCCGGACTATTTCCAGAGCCGTCATGACCAAATCGTCGCGATCGAGTACACCCGCGAAGTCGAAGGGACGAAGAAAACTCTCATCGCCAATCTGACCCCGCGCAACCGCACCGGGTGGACGGATCGGTTCGAACTCAAAGGGTCGCCGCTGTCGGTGCCGTCGATCGGTGTCGCGTACCACATCACTTCACGCGTTCTGAAGGTCCAATCCGATAGCCCCGCCGATGGAAAGATTGCCGCCGACGAAACGATCAGTGCCATCGAGCTCTTCTTGCCGCCCAATGCGAAGGACGATGGATTCAGTGCCGCCTTTGGCTCGATGAAGTTTGAGGCCAGCGACAAGCAGCCACACATTTGGGCTCAGGCGTTTTGGCTCATGCAGATCGCTCCCACTCGGCATGTGCGACTGACGGTGGCCAGCAACGACCAAAAACGAACTGTGGAACTAGAGCCGGCTCGTGATCCGAACTCATCGCTCTTTTTCCCCGACCGAGGCTTCGTGTTTGACGATGAATCGCTGATTCAAAAAGCAGCGACCATCGGAAAAGCGTTTGCGATGGCGGCCGATCATTCGCGAAGCACTGGCGTTGAAATCTATTTGACCCTTCGCAGCCTTGTTCGCCGCGATCTGTCCTTCAAAGAACTGCACGGTCCGATCGGTATCGCCAAAGTCGCTCATCAGTTCGCCAGCCAAGGGCTCAGTCCGCTGCTGTTGTTCTTGGGCTTTTTGAGCGTCAATCTGGCCGTGCTCAACTTCCTGCCGATCCCAGTGCTCGACGGCGGCCACATGGTCTTCCTGTGCTGGGAGGCGGTGACTCGCAAACGCCCCAGCGAACGAGTGCTGATCGGCGCGACCTATTGCGGAATGGCCTTCGTTCTGGGTTTGATGGTGCTGGTGATCTACCTCGACTTGTTCGTGCATACGGGCGGTCCGAAGTAGCTGACGGGCCGTCGCGATTGACGGGAATCGAAGCATGTCCGGGAAACGAGATGGCGGACGCGATGCAGTGTCTTGGCTGGCGACCGGAGCTGTCTGCTTCCTTGGCGTCCTCTTCAGCGGCGTCATCCTGCTGACGTTCGCCAAAGAACCGAGCAAGCCGATTCTGGTGATGTCTGGCGTGTTCGTCGCCCTGGCGATCATGCTTTATGGGCTGCGTGAAAAGCCAAAAGACTCGATCATCGAGGAAGAGGAGAAATGGTTCGGGCTGTTTCGCAAACCAAAAGCGTTCACGCGTTACAAGCTGACTCGCCATCGCAAACCGAAGATCGTGCAGTTCGGCACGATCGAGCCGCCCAACGCCGATCGCATTCGGGAAATCAAAGAAGCCAACGACGGCATGAAGAACTGGGCACCGCCGGACACCGACCCGCATCACAAAGAGCTGGAGTAAGGCGAGCGGCAGGGCGTTAGCCCTCCGAGTCTATCGCCCGCAACTCACCCGACGGCGGCCATCGGGGCGGCAATCTGGAAGCCGCCTTGCTGAAAGAAAACGCTCAGCTTCGAGAGGCTGTCCACCAAATCGCGCATGAAGCGGTCGGAGACAAGGCTCAATTCATGAAGCACTAGATCGCCGGCGATGAATTCCAGTGCATCGGCGAGATTGGCCGCGTCTTCGTCACTGACGGCCAAGTGATGCAGGCTGTCGTCGTACAGCTCGCGCGGATGTTTCGGCCTCCAGCCGTTGTTCTGCGCCCAATCGAGCAGATCGACCCACAGGTCGGCCGCGATGGTGTAGCAATCGTGCGGTCCTTGCAAGCGGATGCAGTTCACAGCACACCTCCGTATGTTGCTGATCATCCCGCTCAGCACACGGTCACAGGCGACCGCGTGCGAAGGGCGGCATGGTCGCAGACAAACCGGCGTGCGCCAACCGTCCCGAGGCAAAGATCCCTCGGGACGGTGGCGCGAATTCCGGACTAAGAACCACACAGATCCAGGTGAGTACTCGGCAGACGTTTGCTGGTTAGAAGTCGTTGACTGACTTCGTGACCTCGACAACCGACTTCAGCGCCGGGTCAATGTTGGCGCGGACTTCACCGGTCGTGCTGCTGTAAGTCCAACCGTGCGGGCCTGAGCCATTGTAGTCAGCCGCAGCCAACACGCCGTTCTTGACTTCCACTGTTCGCGAGTTGTTGTACGAATTCGGCGGCAACTGGCCGATGATGTACGGACCCAGGTTGCCATTCGCCGCATCGACGACACCGGTCAACATCGTCTTCTGTGTCATCTGGTTCGCAAAGGCCGTGGCGTCAGCCGTGCCTTCGGCGGGTAACTTGCCGTCGTGCTGGAATTTGAACAGCGACACCTGATGACGAATCATTTGCAGATTCTGCACCACTGAGCTTTCCTTCGCGTCCTTGGACGCTTGGCTGAACTGTGGCAGGACCGTGGCGGCGAGAATGCCGAGAATGACAACCACGATCAAGACTTCGACCAGCGTGAAGCCGGCCCGACGGGAACGATTTCCGAGTTTCATTTGCATGCTCCTAGTCCGAGAATTCAAAAGTGCCCCAAGGGGATTCAGGCCTCGGTTGTTGACGAGCGATTCACATCGCTTCGAGTCCCTTCTCGCCAACCGATCGCGACATTGCACGACCGAGTCACGCGTCCCGCGTCACTCTTCATTTCGAGGCTCACTCAGAACGCCCCCTCACCGGAGCTTCCCTGAGCAAGCCAAACCTAGGTCGAAGTCCCCATTCGTCAAAAAAGGTTTTGAATTCTTGAGCGACTGGACGCCTATCGACGACAATCTGCGAGGAACCTAGCAGTCGGACCGCGTCTGCGGGTTGCGCCGACCTCCAATCCCTGACAAATCAAGCCGCGTTCCGTGCCATTTCGCACAACGAAACGTCGGCACGCGCAAAGATCACGAGAAATCACATGGCTCAAGTTCGAAAACGCAAAGTCCCGCGTGAGTGGCCGTGCGTTATCGTGGGAGCGGGAGCGGCGGGAATCGGCGTTGCTCGAGCCTTGCAGGAGGTCAACGTTCCGGCCGTGATTCTCGAACGCCACGAAATTGGCGGTTCGTTTCGTCGCTGGCCGCGCGAGATGCGATTCATCACGCCGTCGTTTCCGTCGAATTCGTTTGGCACGCTCGATCTCAACAGCATTGCGATCGGCACCTCACCCGCGTTCACGCTCGAATGCGAGCATCCGACCGGACGGCAATACGCCGATTATCTGAAATCGGTCGTCGAGTACTTTCATCTCTCGGTGCAGACGGGCATCGACGTCTTGTCGATGACGGCACGCCCCGGCGGCGGCTTTGAACTCGAAACGTCCGGTGGACGAATTCGGGCTGCTACCGTCGTCTGGGCGGCTGGCGAGTTTCAATATCCGAAGCTGCGTCCGTTCCTTGGCGCAGAACACTGCGTCCACAACAGCCGTGTGAAATCTTGGAAGCGTTTGGCCGGTGACGAATTCATCGTGATCGGCGGCTACGAAAGCGGAGTCGATGCCGCCGTGCATCTCGCGAACGCCGGCAAGAGAGTCCGTGTGCTCGAACGGAACTCCGTCTGGTCGAGCGACGCCAGTGATCCGAGCATCACGTTGTCGCCGTTCACCTGGGACCGGTTGATGGAGACCCCCGACAATCTCATCGAACTGATTGACGAAGTCGAGATCGAGCGGATCGAAAAGCAACGCGGCGGCTATGCGGTGATCGAGGCTTCTGGAGAACGCTGGTTGACCAAACGAAAGCCGATCCTGGCGACCGGTTTTGAAGGCAGCCCGACGCTGATCCGCGAACTCTTCGACTGGCGTGAGGACGGCGTCCCGCTGCTCAATTCGGTCGATGAATCGACGGTCACACCGGGATTGTTCCTGGTCGGTTCGCTGGTGCGACACGAGCGGTTGGTCTTCTGCTTCATTTACAAATTCCGGCAACGCTTTGGCGTCGTCGCCAACCAGATTGGCCAGCGGCTGGGGGCCGACACATCCGCCTTGCAGAAGTACCGCTTTTGGGGGATGTACCTCGACGACCTCACCTGCTGCGGCAGCGAATGCGTTTGCTAAGTGGACTCGTAGAGAAGAGTAGGCAGTGGGATAGGCTTCCAGCCTGTCATTTCGCGGAGAATTTGACAGGCTGGAAGCCTATCCCACGATGCGAGGCCACTTAGCCGGCGATACGCAGCGGCAGCGACATCTCTTCGGCCTTTACGGCGACGATGGCGATCCCCAGATTGTCGGCGAGGTCGATGACCTCTTGCTGGTCGAGGAAGATTGTCATACCGGATTCGATGGCCAGCACTCGGCCCCCCGCTTCGTGCATTGTCTGGATCGTTTTGAGGCCGATGGTCGGCATGTCGAATCGCAAATCCTGTTGCGGCTTCGCGACCTTCACGACGGTGAATCCGCGCCGGCAAAGTTCTCCCGCGCGACGGATGCTTTGATCGGTCCCTTCGATCGCCTCCACGGCGATCACCGCCGAGTCATGAACGACGACCGACTGGCCGATGTCCAAGCGGCCCATTTCCTTGGCCATTTCCCAGCCGAAGCGGATGTCCGTCCATTGCGCCGGCGTCGGCTTGCGGCGCGTCAGAAAGCCATGTTTCACGAGCAACTCCGGGCAGTATTTGAGGGCTGATTCAAAGTGAATGTTGTCACGCTCGAACTCACGAATGACCGCCAGCAGAAGCGTGTCATCTTTTTTGTCGGACCAGAATCGCAGCATCATGTGCAGCGTGCGCCAGTCGGGCACGAGCTTCACCCATAGCCATTTCTGGAAGAGTGCGACCTTTTCGATCTTTCCAGCCATCACGACATGATCGATCTTGGCCCGCCGAAACAGCCGAATCGCTCGGCCGATTTTCGAGAGTGTCGTTGTGGCGAATGTGTCGCAGAGTTCACGCAACTCCTCTGGAAATAGACCCTCGACTCCCACGCCATGCACGGAGTGACCTTCGCGCCGGGCAGCCTCGGCGAAGACGATCGGAAAGCGTCCCGCTCCAGCCAACAAGCCGATCCGTTGGCCGGACGAGTGTCCGGCTAGTGAGAGCGTCGATGGGTTCGATGGAGTGTTCGACATCTTTGGTCATTGGCTCAAGCGGCGGTCGCTTCGGTCAGCGACTCCGTCATCTGGTCGCGGAGTTCGGTCAATTGTTTGGTCAAGTCGGCGACTTGCCGTTCGAGTTGTCGAATTTGAGTTCGCATTTCCGGAGCCTTCTGCACGGCCATGATGATTTTGAATTGCTCGTCGATTGGACCGGCGGGACTCCCGACATGAGTTTGGCCTTCTGGGATGTTCTTGTGGACTCCGGCTTTCGCCGCCAGCGTGCAGCCAGTGCCCAAATGCAGGTGATCCGCGATGCCGACTTGACCCGCGCACCGCACATAATCTCCTGTCGTCACCGAGCCGGCCAAACCGACTTGCGAGGCGAACGCGTTGTGTTTTCCCAACTCGCAGTTGTGCCCGATCATCACGAGGTTATCGAGTTTCGTTCCTTCGCCGATGATAGTGGCACCAATCATGCCGCGGTCGATGGTCGTGCAGGCTCCGATCTCGACGTCGTCATCAACCCGAACTGTGCCAAGCTGCGGGATCTTCACGAAGCGGCCTTGCTCGAACCGGTAACCAAAGCCGTCCGCGCCGAGCACCGCATTCGCGTGGATCAAGACTCGGCTGCCGATCGTGATCTCCGGATACAACACCGCGTGCGGATGGATTGTCGTCTGATCGCCGATCTGACAGCCGGATCCGACGACGACGCCCGGATGAATGTCGCAATCGCGGCCAACGACAACATCCGGGCCAATAACCGCGCCGGGATGGATGTTCGTGTTCGGGCCGATCTTCGCGGTCGGATCGATGTGAGCGTGCAGTGAAATGCCGATTTGCGGCCGCTCGCGCTGTGGCCGGAAAAGTTTCATGGTCTCGACGAAAGCCGTCAGCGGATCGGCCACGACGATGAACGTCGTGTCGCTCAAAGCCATCAATTGTTGAGCGGTCGCCAACCGCTCGGCATCGACCAGCACAACTCCCGCCAAGCATTTTCCGAGTTTTCGCAGGTTTTGGTCATCGGCCACGAAGGTCACGTCGTCCGACGTGGCCTTCTGCAACGCCTTCGCGTTGGTGATTTCGCGTTCGCGATTTCCGACCACTTCTCCGCTGAGTTGTCTCGCCAATTGATCCACGGTGATCATCATGCGGCATCCTTTCCGCTGAGTGTTTTCGACGGGTTCCCGATGCGCTGCGGCTCCGCCGACTCGCTGGGTTGTCGGGGTTCTAGCCCAAAAAAAATTGCTGAGGCAAGACCGCTTCGCCGCCTCCGGAAAGCCCACCCTTTCGATTCACAGAATCGCTCGCGAGAATCTCGCCCGAATCACGACCTCCGGGGTGCCGCCGAAATGGATGCGACCGAATCCGCCACGAATGCCCCGCTAAAGCCCGGCGACACCGAACGGCAGGACGAAGCCGCGCTGACCAAATCACTCACACTCAGCCAACGGCGCGTTCCATCAGTCAGCGTGCCCGGCTTGACGATTCTACGATGCCTCGGCGAAGGGGCGTATGGTTCGGTGTGGCAGGCACGCGAGAAGAACACCGGCAAACTGGTGGCCGTGAAGGTGTATTCGCATCGCGGCGGCTTGGATTGGTCGCTGCTCAGCCGCGAGGTCGAAAAGTTGGCGATCCTTTACACGTCGCGAAACGTGGTGGGGTTGTTGGAGGTTGGTTGGGACAGCGATCCGCCGTACTACGTGATGGAGTATCTGGAGCGTGGATCGCTGGCCGCGTTGCTGGCCGATGGGCCGCTCTCGGCTCGCGAGTCAGTTCGCATCGCGAAAGGCATCTTGCAGGCGCTCGTGCATGCTCACGGCAGCGGAATTCTGCATTGCGATTTGAAGCCCGCCAACGTGCTGCTCGATGCCGATCTCGAGCCGCGGCTGTGCGACTTCGGCCAGTCGCGACTGTCGCACGAGCAAACTCCGGCACTCGGCACGTTGTTCTACATGGCTCCCGAACAAGCCGACTTGCAGGCTATTCCGGATGCTCGTTGGGATGTCTATGGGCTTGGAGCGGTGCTGTATCACCTGCTGTGCGGAGCGCCGCCGCATCGCACTCCGGAGGCCGAGCGCCGCATCGAATCGGCCGCGTCACTCGATGAACGTCTGGCCGAGTATCGCCAACTGGTGCGAGACGGAGCGAAGCCGTCGGCGCATCGCCGCGTGCGTGGCGTGGACCGGCGGCTGGCGGAGATCGTCGATCGTTGCCTCGAACCGGACCCGGCGAAACGATTCGCCAACGCGCAAGCGGTGCTCGACGCGCTCGACCAGCGTGAGCGGTCTCAATCCTTTCGTCCGCTGCTGGCCTTGGGAGGACTCGGCCCCTTGCTGCTGATGCTGGCGCTGGGGATGTTCTATCTCGACTCGATGCGTGACGCGGTCGACTCGGCGACGCTCAACATCACGACGCGAGCGTTGGAAAGCGATGTGCTTTCCGTGGAGATTCTCGCGCGCAGTGTCGCTCGTGAAATCGACAAACGCACCACCGAACTCGTCAAGGTCGCCGCCGATCCGATTCTGGTGAATTCCATCCATTCCGCCGCTACTCGCGATTGGTCGGAACGGACTGAACTGCGACTGTTGCTGGCCCAGGAAAAATCGCGAGCTGACGAGGCGTATCGTCGATTGGGGCTTAACCGTGATGGCAGTTGGTATCTCACCGATCATCGCGGCTTCCAACGCTGGCGCGAGCCTCAGGAGGAGAAAACTTTCGACAAGAATTTTTCGTATCGCGATTACTTCCACGGTTTGGGTGACCAATTCCTTGAAGACACGGTGCCGTCGGACATCCAACCGATTTCCAAACCGCACGTCTCGCTGTCGTACAAAAGCCAAGCCACCGGTCTCAACATGGTCTCGCTGACCGTGCCGGTGTGGGATGAAAAGCATGAGCGGGTGATCGGAGTTCTCGGACGCTCAATGGAACTGGCGCAGTTGCTGTCACCTTATGTTCCTGGCCGGCATCGTGACGCAGAGGCCGAGGAAGAAGCGGACAGCTCTCGTAAGATCGTGCTGATCGACGATCGAAATTGGCAACTGCTCGACCATCCGTGGATCAGCGAAAAACGCCGTGACGACCCGGCACAAGAGGACGTGCCGGCATTGCGGCTGTCGGACGACACCATCATACAACTCCGACCCACCTCCCGGCCTGGTGAGCCAACCGCCGCCTCAGTTGTGATTCAAATGCGTGACTATCTTGATCCAGCCGGTGAATTCGATCCGCAGCAATACGGCGGCGAATGGCTGGCCGCGTTCTGCCGCGTTGGCGACACCGGCTGGTTCGCGATTGTGCAGGAACGCAAATCGGCGGTGCTCCGTCCGGTGGCCGCGATGGCCTCGCGACTGCGCCGCGACGGCGCGTGGGCACTGATTATCAGCGGAGTGCTCATCGGCACGCTCTGGTTGGTGGTGCTCCGCGGCCTCAAAGAGCGCAGCGAACGCCCGGTTTCCACAGCGGGTGGCTCGCCCGATGACGTTGGCGATTGAGTCCCGTCAGCGCCGCACAAACCACCACGCCAACCAGCACAGCAGCGGAAACAGGACGAACAGAATCCCAAACGTGGTCCACTGCGAACGTCGTTGATCCGGCCAGCGTCCCATTTCAAATCTCAAATCTGAAATCTCAAATTCTCACAGACACTCAATCGAACCGGACAACATTCTGATAACGCTTGGTTCGCAACGTCAGCGTCCCGCCGCAGCCGGGAGGCAGATGCACCGCCACTCGTCGATCGTTGATGGGACGAGCTTGACCGTCCAGCGTCAGTGATTCGATTTGATGCTCGCCGTACGCTCCGGCTTGCACGAGTACGGCTCGCGGTTCGGTCTGATGCACATTGACCAGCGTGACTCGGACTTCATCGGCCGTCAGGCGATCAACGAGAGCCGCAACATCGGCAGGCAAACCCGGACGGCCGTGCTGTGGATCGAAGTACCTCAGTCGAGCGTGCAACGGAGAACCGATCTTGCCAGGATCGATTCCGCCGAGCACCAGATGAATCAAGCTATCGACCGAGCAGGGATTGAACTTCATCGGGTCATCGGACAGCCGCGTGTCGGGCGTCGTCGTGTCTTGACGCATCGCGGCGACTCGCTGACGAATGCGGTTCAAGTCGGCTCGCAGCGCCGACTCGGCAAAAGCCGGTGCTCGCCCCTGGAGGTACGCGATCCACGGGTTGCCGGCGACTCGCGCGAGGTCGTCGTCGCGCATCGACCAGTAGGCGATCTCAAGGAGTCCCGGTTCCCACGGCGCGGATTGAAAGTCGTACCAGCCCTGATCGCCGAACATCTGCGGATACTGCTTCTTGCCCTCGACAACCTTCGCGTTCGAGTTCACGGCATCAATTTGCTTCCGCCAGACATCGACGTATTTTTGATTGCCGGTCAGCAACAGCGCGTTGCCGAACCCGGTGAGGCTCAGTCGCACCGTGCTGCGATGAGCCTTCTTGCCGGTGACCGGATCAGTCACCGTGAACCCCCAACCGTAGGTGCCACCGTACCACTTTCCGCCGACCTCGCCGCCGATCTTGCCATCGCGGCCGATGTTCGAGGGCAGAATGCCGTTGTTCGCAGCCGCTCGTTCGGACCACGCATCGACGTACTCCTGCACCCAGCGTTTGTATTTTTCCTCGTGAGTCAGCGCGAACGCATTGAATGCCAGCGACGTCGCCAGCAAATTCTGCGGATGGTCGCCGAGGGTGTCGGTGTATTCCTCGAAGTGCTTGAGCATCTCCGCGAACGTCCGCTCGCCGTGCCCTGGTTTGAAGCGGCCTTCGATCTCAATCGGATCGCCGGCCCAATCGAGCGCGGTCGCCTTGCGGAGCAACGGCCCTCGGCTGCCGTTGAACATGCTGCGGAGGATTTTCAACTTCGAGTCGTAGTTCGCCGTCGCTGTGTGATTGAGCGGGTTGTCGTCAGCCGGCACATAGAAGTCGGCAAACCGGCGAACTCGCTCGGCAAACTTCGGGGCATGCGGAGCCGACAGGCCCATCAAATTGAAGACGCACAATCCCTCGCCGTTGTGAAGCCAATCCATCATCACGGGGAATTCGCGGTAGTACATGCCATCGCGAGCGAACTCCACATCCTTCGTCTTCGCCGCCGTGAACTGCCGTAAGTGACCTTCCCAAGCCTTGGCCACCATGTCTCGCACGACATCCGGCCCACCGAGCATGTGCAGCGTCGGCCAGTCCTGCAAATTCTCAATCGCATCATCCGGTCCGTCGTCCCCGCCCCAACGCTCGACGCATTCGAGGTAGCCGCGATCGTCAAAGTAACGGTGGAAGAACTCTTGGCACGCGATCGCGTTGGCCTTGAAAAGTTCTCGCTCCAGCAACGACCATGCGGGCGGTGACATCGGCGTGTCGATCACAATCTCGGCCGCGCGAGACTCATGTCCAACGACAGCGAACCAAAGCAAAGCGACGAGCCATTGAGCCAAGCGTGACATGAGCGACTCCTCCAACGAAAACCGCCGCCAGGAAATTCTCCGAGCGGCGGGAAAGCTCATTCGATGGCCGCAAAGAACGCAAGGATCACAAAAAAGTTCTGACGGCCTGCGGTTCAACTCTTTGCGTTTCTTTGTGTTCTTTCGCGGCCAAAATCATCCAATGACTTCCTTGTCTGTCTCTGGCACGGCGGGGTTCTCCGGGTCGAACCATTCGGGTTTGAAGACGATCCGCTTCTTGTGCTTCATCGCGAGGTTTGAGGTCAGAGCCATGATCGCGTCAGCCATCGCGACGGTTCCGTTGCAACGCAGGCCACCGTCTTTCGGGCCGGCGTGGATGTTGTTGCGGATGCAATGACAGAAGTGCTCCATCTCTTCGGTGTAGCCGCGGCTGATCTTCTCGACGGTTGCTCCGGCTGCGGCGGCTCCGGCGGTGGGGGCGAGGCTCGCACTCGCGGAGAGGACCGGGCCACTGTCGGGGCCGTTGATGACGTACAGCCGCTGCTCGATGCCACCGCCGCCGGTGTCTGGGCTGCCTTCTTTGAAGAGCAACGCTTGCTGCTCGGTTTGCACGACCAGTGTGCCGCGGCTCCCCATGACTTGCTCGCCGTAGGGTTCGAGGCGGTTCGTGCTCAGCGATGAGTACGTCACGATGGCGACATCGTTGTGGTCCTCTTCGTAGTGTTGGCCGGGGAATTCGAAGGTGACGTAGACGTGATCGTCGATCTCGCGTTTGTCCTCTTGCTTGTCCTTCGAGCCGACACCCTTCACGCCATAGAAGTTTTTGCCACCGTAGCCGCTGCACGCGATCGGCTTGACCTTGCCGAGAAAAATGCTGCTGGCATCAAGCTGATGGCTGCCGAGTTCCGCCATCAAGCCGCCGCCCGTGGCGTTGTAGACGCGCCAGTTGACAAGATGCTCGACATCATCGAAGCCAAATTCCTTGAGGTAATCGTTCTTGTCCTTAAGTGCCGCGAGATCTTTCGGATCGACCTTCTTGTTCCACGAATCGCGGCCGGGAAAGCTGTTGTTGCGATGCCATTGAGCTCGGATGTGCTTGATGTCGCCGAGCAGCCCCATCTTGATGATGCTGTAAGCGTTGTCGTACAGCACGCTGTAATGCCGCTGATGTCCGACAGCCAGCAGCTTACCGGTGTCCTTCGCGGCCTTGATCATCGACTTGCAATCGGTGACGGTCTTGGCCATCAGCTTCTCGCACAGGACATGCTTGCCAGCCTTCATGGCTTCAATGGCCAGTGTGTGATGTGAGATCAGAGGCGTTGCGATGACGACCGCCTCGATGTCTTTGCGAGCCAGCAACTCACGATAATCGTCATACAACTTGATCGCCGTCGCCGTCTTCTCGCCGAGCTTCTTGATGAGGCCGACGCGATCGTCATTGCCGTCGCCGTCGAGCGCCCGACGCAAGTTGGTCGGCCGAATATCCGCGATCGCCACGATCTCCATGTATTCCGGCGGATGCTGCGTCAGCAACACGCTTCCCTCATCGCCGGTTCCGATGAAGCCGACTCGCACGCGCTCCCCCTTCAGCTTTTCATAGCCGAAATAGAACGCACCGAGTCCCGTTCCGGCCGCCGCCGCCCCTTTGAGTAACTCGCGCCGGCTGTACCCGACCGCCTCGTTGAAGTTGTCCTTGCCAAGCTGCTTTTGTTCTGGTGTGAGCTGCATGGTTTTGTCCTTTGTCAGTTGTCTAAAAACTCCGCACGCCGTGGCGAATGAATCGCGTCAGGCGTTCGCGGCGGCCGTGGTTTTGCGAATCCGGCGGCCCTTCTTTTCGGATGCTCGGTTGGCACGAATTTTCGGCAACGGTTTCGATTTGGTCAATTGGCCGTCCCTCGAAAGGTCTTCCATCCAACGTCGCGTACCGAAGCGACCGGCGAGCAAGCCTTGAATCGAAAACTGTTGATCGAGCGCCGGCCATTCGATTTCGCAGCCTGGGTTGGGAATCTCAATTCGGGAGAGGTCTTTGAGCGAGGCTCCGGCCAGCCCTTGCAGCAGATCGACTGGGACACTGAGCGTACTGCCCTTGTTCAACTCGATCACAACACAACGCGACCGGCGATCAAGTCGAGCCGACGTCGCCAACGGCTCGGTGCGCAATTCCTTCTCACCACGTCGCGTGGCCTCGGCGATTTGCCGCTCGATTTCCGCTTCGGTCAAGACGAAGCGGCCCCACTGGACGGTCTTGCCGGTCGTCGGCTTCTTAGCCATGAATTCGTCTCCACTGCTCCACGAGAAAATCGTTGTGCTCAGTCACCACTCGCAACGCCAACCGCTGCAATTCCGCTGACGCATGTTTGACCGTGCGGATGCTGGGGACTTGGCCTTCCGCAACCGCCAGGTTAATCACAACCAACGCCTTGTCGCTTCGGGCATGAACGTGCGGTGGTTCGTGATCGTCCACGAAAATCCGAATTTTGAAACCATCTTGTTGGAGAATTGTCGGCATGAACGCAAGATATTGAAAGGTTTGACTTCACCGCAGAAAGGTCACGAACGACTCTTTCTCAGGTCTTGCCAAGATCAACCGTTGTTGGGGCTGTCGAACATGCCGAACCGCCGCAGCACTTCTTCCGGCAGCAGAACTTTGAGCACAGGCGGTCGAGGCCGAACCATTGGCCCGTCGGCAGTGCGGCAATGGCGAGCAGGGCCATGACTTCGATGAAGTTCTTGTTGACGATGAAGCTGTGCTCCGGGCCGGGAGCTTCCGGGACGCCGGGCCAAGGGGGCATGGCGAGGTAGAACATTGTCAGCATCACCGCTCCGCCGATCGCGGCGTAGCGAGTGCCAAGCCCGATCAACAGCAGCACTCCGAGGATCGTCAGGCCCCACATCGTTTGCTGGTTGATGCGGTCAACAGGCGTGGACGGCAATCGCAAGGGGCCGATCGCGAGTTGCTCGGACGTCAGCAGTTTTTGCGAGGAGACTTTCAGTTCCGACTCCAGCGCTTTCACCGGTCCGACCAGTTTGCCTCGGAGTTGTTGCAGTTCATTCCACTGTTTTTGCAGGTGCTCCTGCGGGAAGTGCATCGCTGATTGCTTCTTGGCTTTCACGAGGTTCGCTTCGTATTCGGCGATCTTCTCCTGATAGACCTTCACGTCTCGCGGCGGGTTGCCGAACAGAGCAAACGTCCGCTCGGTCACGGACGGGTCGGTCGCGGCGTTGTTGCCGATGATCGCGACGGACAGCCGGTCTTTGATGCTCATTGATTTTGGATCGGTCGCGCGGTTGTACAACGCGAGCACGGCGTCACGGTACGCCTTCACCGACTTCTGTTTTGCTTCGGAAGCGCCGTCTTCGACCTTCGCCAGCGCGAGCAACGCTTCTCGCTCCTTCGCGAGCATTCGCCAGTCGCCGGGACAGACCAGCCGCTTGGCCTTCGCTTCGAACTTCACGACCTTCGCCAATTCTTTCGGGATCGTGACTCCCTCAGGCAGCGCGGCAAGTTCGACGCGATAGTCCG
Organism: Candidatus Kuenenia stuttgartensis; assembly: GCA_945904015.1. GTDB lineage: Bacteria > Planctomycetota > Planctomycetia > Planctomycetales > Planctomycetaceae > SXKJ01. The sequence continues at coordinate 18,412 of CAMDPK010000123.1, forward strand.
CCGCGCCGTTGAGCAACTTCGACAGATCCGCTTGTTGTTTGTCGTCCATTTGGTAATGCCCCGCGAATCGCTCGGCCCAGTCTTTCCACTTGGCCGCGACCTTCTCCTTGTCGAGCCAATCGAGGTCATTCGGGTCGCCGGTCATGTTGCGGAACGTATTCCGCATCGGCCCCTGAGAGTTCTTGAGATACCCCTCCGCTGACCACGCCGTCGGCGTGCCGAGCGTGTTGATCTTCCACAGCCCCTCGTACAGAAACTGCCAGCCGATCGAGAGCCGCAGCAGCACGATCAGCGTGATGGAAACGCAACAAAGTTTCTTCGAGTCAGTCATTCGTCATTCCAAAAGATCTGTTCCGGCGGGATTCCCAAGTTCACGGGTTCCAGCCGCTGCCCGCCTGTCGGTGGCGGGATTAAAAGGGCCGAAACGGATCGGTGATTAGAGCAATATCGCTCGGCCAATTCGACTCCCCCGACGAAGAACGCCGTCGAGAGTGCATCGGCCTCGGCGGCGGTCGGTGCGAGAACCGTCACAGACAGCATGTTGTCCGTCGGCCAGCCGGTGCGAGGGTCGATGATGTGGCCGTACCGCTTCCCCTCGAACCGGAAATGCTGCACCGCCGTGCCGCTGGTCGCGAGCGCTTGATCGCGGAGCAAAATCGTGCCCAACCGTCGCTGCGGCAGCAGCGGATTTCGCAACCCGACCGGCCAACCGGGCAGTCCGTTGTGCCCGCCACGAGCGATCACGCTGCTGTGCCCCCCTTGAAGCAACCACTCGGTCAACTCGTGTTCGAGCAAGACCTCCGCCGCGCGGTCGAGGGCGTACCCCTTGCCGATGCTGCCAAGATTCAGTTCGACGCCGGAGCGTCCGAACGAGATCGAAGTGTCGTGCCCGGTCCCCTCTCCCCCTGGGAGAGGGCTAGGGTGAGGGATGCGAACGACGTTTGACGTTGAACCGGAAATGACAACCGGATTTGACTGAACACCTCGATTGGGACCGTCAACTTTTTCGGAACCCTCACCCGGCCTTCGGCCACCCTCTCCCAAGGGGAGAGGGGATGAATCGGGGCCGAAATTCACATGCTGCATTCCGACCAGCGCGAGGCATTCCGACAACTCCGCGTCCGTCGGCAAACGCACTTCCTTCCGACACTGTCGCCAGAGCGCGATCAACTGTCCCGACGTCGGATCGAAGCAGCCGTCCGTTTCGAGCGAGATGTCTCGTGCGAGACGGAGCAATTCAAACAGCCGCTCTTCAACTGGCACCGGCCGCGACGCCGCGATTCGGTTGAGCTGCGACAGTTCCGAGTTCGGCCGATAGACGCTCATCTGGTCTTCGAGCAGATGCACGACATCCAACGCCTCGCTCGCCCACCGCAGCGGCTGCCGAGGATCGTCGGGCAGAGCCTCGTTGAGGATCACCGCAAAGTCCGTCGCCATCGCCGCCGTCGCCAGCCGGATCGTCGCACCGCTGGTCGGCTCGCGACGAGGCTCGTCCGCCGTTTCGAAAATCGCGTCACCTGCGGCTTGGCCAACAGCGACGATCTCGTCACGCAGCGCACGGCCGGCCAGAAAGTCACGACGAGTCGGAATGGGATCGGACATGCCTCTCAACGCTCACGCCACAGGACGTCGTCGGTGATGCCCAGCCGTTGCTGTGCCTCCGCAATGTCTGTCCGGAACCGCGCGGCGTCAACGGGGTATCCGGCCGTCGGCTTTAATCCGGGGACGTGCTCCGCCCAAAACTGATTGAAGACGTGCATCGACAACTCGCGGACGTATTTGCAGACCAGCGAGGCCAGCGCGACTGGAAAATTGGCTTCGGCCTTCATCTGGAAACGCAGTTCGGTCGAGCCGACTCGATAGACGCTCCGTTCGCGCGACTCTCCGACGGCGAAGATCATGCGGTCGTCGAGCACCTCGGCCAGCAAGTCGTCGTATCGGTTCCGGCCGCCATGCTTGTCGCAGATTACGAGCGTCGGCTGATCGTCATCCGGGTTCCAGACGGAACGCAACAGATTCAAACTGATCCGCGACAGAGCGAGGGCTTTGTTGTCGCAGTCTCGGACGAGCGAGTTGAATCGCTCCGGCTGCACGATCTCGCTGCGAATCGCCCGCAGCGTGACTCCGGCGCGCTGGCAGCATTCGAGCCATTTCGTCGCGATGTCGCCGATCAGCGACGCCTCGACTTCACTCGGCAATGGCAAATCCCGGCCGATCAGCCACGGTGGGTTATGAGATTTGAGATTTGAGATTTGAGATTTCAAATCCGCACTCAACTCACCGAGCGTCTTCGGCGATTTCCCCAACAGCCGCAACGCGCTCAACACGGACTTCTCCAACGCCGCCAGTCCCTTCCCCGGCGAGTAGACCTGCTTCGAGTCGGCAATTTGCAGCTTGAGCGGCTCTTTGCTCGGCGACTGCGTAGCCACTTCCGCCATCGCCGCCCACAGATCGAACTCGCGCGGCGAGCCGGGCACTTCCCAAACGGTGACCGTCACCACCAACGGGCCAAGGTTCGGGCCGTAACCGGCTTCATCCATGCCAATCAACAAACCCATCGTGCCACGTCCTCATGTCCGGAAGTTGGTCCGCCATCGGCGGACTGCCCGACGTCATCGCTCGGAGCATGACCGATGCTTGTCCATTTGGAAATTGTCAGCGGGCATCGACCCGTGGCGTTTGGGCGACGTCGCCACTCAGCAGCAGGTTTCGCACATGCGGAGCGATGGACTTCGCGACCAATCGGTTGCCGGCGCGATCGACGTGAATCACGTCGCGTGGCAAGAAGCGATCGACGCCCCAGCGGCCGGACAACTCGAATGGCGGCACGAGATCGACGCACTCGACACCAGCGTCCTCGGCCACTTGCCGCGTCGCCGCTTGATACGGCAGACGCCACGTCGGCTGATTCAGCAACTGCCGCTGATCGGGCCAGACGATGAGCACGACTTCGCTGTCATGTTGTCGGCAGAGGTCAATCATCACTCGCAGGTTGACTGCGAAGTCGTCGAGACTGACTCGCGGAGTCCAGCTCAGGTTCGGATCGAAGTAGTTCAGAGTCGCCTGCTCAGCCCAGCGAGATTCGTCGCGAGCGGCCTGTTGCCGAACAGTCTGCATTCGCTGAGACCGCAGCCAACTCAACGCTCGGCTGTGATTCATCCATGCCATCGCGGAATTCGGAAAGTCGATCGCATGGTCCTTGTCGGCGAGACCGTCCCATCTCCAGCCGTCGTTGTTGCCGAACGTGATGACGGTCAGATGCGGACGCCACTTTTCCAAATCCGTCGCAAGCCGTTGCCGGCCTTGAAAGCTCGTGTGGCCGGGGATGCCGGCGTTGAGCACTTCAAAGTGGGGCAGGTTTCCAACCTGCCCGGACTGGACGGGCAGGTTGGAAACCTGCCCCACGTCCAACATCGTCTGCAACTGATTCGGCCAGGCGTCGGCGATGTCCACCCCGAACGCGAACGTCGTGCTGTCGCCGAAGCAGAGCACGCGAGTCTTCTGGCTCGCCTCGTCAACGGACACCTCGCGGCTGTGCAGGCCGTGGCTGTTGGACATCACGCCGCCCCAAGTCTGCCCCCGGTCGCTCGGTGCGACGACGTCGGGCTTCAATCGCCAGAAACAATCGCGGTCCGGTTGAAAAATGCTCTGCCCCGGTTCGTTGCCGAGAAACACGATGATCTGCTCGATCTGCTCGAAACGATTCGTGAGCGTGGACTCGGAGACGAGGCACCGCGCGGCCAACTCCGTCAGTGTCACCAGCACGAGCAACGGCACCACGGCAAACAAACAGCGTTTGCCGAAAGTGAGTCGCCGCTGAGCGGACTTTGTGGTTGCAGCATCCATGCACAACTCCTTGGGGCGGCAGTCTAGCGCCAGTCCGATCGCACACCAACGGCAGTTCTGAATCGCGAGCCGACGGCCTTCACCCTCGCAGAGTCGATGGACTCGGTTTCGAGTTTTCCCGGAGGACACCATAATGCCGCACCGCGAGCGATCGACGACCGATTGCGATTCTTCACTCCGAAAGGGCTGACGCATGAGCCGCTGTCTTCTGCCACGTATCCGACTCGTCCCGACGATCGCCGTGATTGTGATGACTTGGGCTTGGTCCGATATCGCTCCCTCGATCGCTCAAGAGAAGAAAAAAGAAGTCATCCCGCACGCTCAGGACAAGCCGCCCAATGAGCCGCGCGATCCGCAGACCGCCGCCAAGATGATGACCGTCCCCGAAGGATTCTCGGTCGAGGTCGTCGCCGCCGAGCCGGACATCGTCAATCCCGTCGCGATGACGATTGACGAGCGCGGGCGATTCTGGATCACCGAGAGTTTGGAATACCCACGCAAGGCTCCGGGGCCGGGGAAAGATCGAGTGAAAATCCTCGAAGACACCGACGGCGACGGGAAGTGCGACAAGTTCTCGGTCTTCCTCGACGGACTCAACATCCCCAGCGGCATCGCGGTCGGTCACGGCGGCGTGTGGATCGCGAACTCGCCCGACATCCTGTTCGTGCCCGACGCCGACCGAGATGGCAAACCCGACGGCCCGCCGCAAGTCGTCGTCACCGGCTTCGGCCGCACGGACACTCACGAGCTTCCGAACTCGCTGACCTGGGGACCAGACGGTTGGCTGTATGGCCTCAACGGCGTCTTCAACTACAGCAAGGTGACGTACCCGCCCGATTCGCCGTGGCTGAAGAAAGTGGGACAGGCTTCCAGCCTGTCATCCGATGGCAAGAACGCGACCGCATCCGAAAAGAAGAATGACAGGCTGGAAGCCTATCCCACGGAATTCACCTTCACCTGCGCGATGTTCCGCATTCATCCGCGGACGCGCGAGTTCCAAGTCTTTGCCGAGGGGACCAGCAATCCGTGGGGGATCGCGTTCAATGATGAGGGGGAGGCATTCATCTCGGCGTGCGTGATCGATCATTTGTGGCACATCGTCGAGACCGGCTACTACCACCGGCAGGGAGGTCCGTATCCGCCGTTCACTTGGAAGATCGACAGCATCGTCAAGCACAAGCATCAGAAGGCGGCCTACTGCGGCATCCACTACTTCGACAGCGACGCCTACCCGGAGCAATACCGCGGCAAGCTGTACATGGGCAACATCCACGGCGGCTGCATCAACGTGGACAAGTTGCAGCG
>CAMDPK010000124.1 GCA_945904015.1 Candidatus Kuenenia stuttgartensis
TTCCACCTGCTCCCGAACCGCTGGCATCAACAACTCGGATTTCACTTGTGGGACATCATCCATGATCGACTCCAGAAAGAGGTTCCGAACATTTTCAACCTCATTCTGACAACTCTGTATTCATCGCGCCAGGCAAAATTGGCACACCCTGCCGAACTTGAAACGGCCACTGCGAATTCGAGACTTGGTCTTATTAGGTCGTGGCATGTGAGTTCTCCTGATGTGGGCTAGTGAGATTGGCGGATTGCCGTAGTCACACGACTTGGAGGTTGGGCAAACTAAGAAGGGTTTGCGGTGATTTCAAGCGTCAATGTGAAGTTCTGAACAAACTTGTCGATCCGACGGGCAAGCTCACAAATCTGGGCCGGCGATGTCACCCGAAGCGTCTGTGAAGGCGAACGCTCCAAAACGCTCCGAATGCTCCGTCGCTTGGAGTGTTCGCCTTCACAGACGCTTCGGGTGACTTTTGATTGCGGCTTCGCCCGATATTTACTTGCGGCCGCCATTCCAGATGCGGATGTCTCCCTCCAGGCTGCCTGAGGCGATTGTCTGGCCGTCGGGGGTCACGGCGAGCGAAAAAATCTGCCGGTGATGGCCGGCTAGCGGGGCAATCAACTCGCCAGTGGGGACGTCCCACAATTTCAAATCCTTATCACGGCCGGCGGAGATGAGCGTTTGGCTGTTTGGCAGCATTGCTAACACGTTGATTCTCGCGGTGTGGCCTTTGATCACGATCCACATTCGGCGTGAAGATGTCTCCCACAGGTGAATCTCCCCGATGGTCGTGCCGATGGCCAACACGCGACCGGCATCGCAGAATTGCAACGCTGTCGGCTCGGATTTCACCTTGATGGATGATTCGCGAAGTGCGCCGCTGTCTGCATCGAAGAGTTCGACGTTGCCATTCTCCGAGGCGATGGCGAGAAGTTGCTCGTCGATCGAGAACGTCAGCGCGTTCACCTTTCCACTGGACGCGACTTCGACCGGTGGCTTGTCCCAGTTGGTCGCCAGATAAATGTGGACAGGGCCGCGTCGAGTGGCCACGGCCAGTCGCCGACCCAACGGCGAGAATTGCACGGAGCGTGCTCCTGTGGGCGGGATCGGTAACTCGCGGACGACCGCCAATGAATCGACATCCCACAGCACGACATTCGGCTCGCGTCCCCCTCCGGCAAGGAGTTTGCCGTTGGGTTGAGCCGACACGGACTTGACGGTGACTGCCGCTCCCATGGCAAATGGCTTGGATTCGCCCGTTTCCAGGTTCCAAATTTGCGGCACATCTGAATCGTAGGTCGCGACGAGCCGGGTTCCTCCCGACAGGAACTCCAGATCCCGAACTGGTTCATCGCGCCACAGGATGGTGGGCGTGGTCAGGCCTTCCAGCTTGACGAGCGTGACTGACCCGTCCCCGCTACCAACGACGAGCGACTTGCCGTTTGCCGATCGGGCCAGCAACCCGGCGGATAACGCGTGCGTGTCGAGCGAACGGATTACCTGTTGTCGGTCAGTATCGAAAAAGTGCAACTTGCCGTCTATTGAAGCGACAACGAGCAGCGGTGTTCCGGGGAGAAACTCGATATCGCCGATCTGACCCCAGAAAGATTCGTGGGTGAAGGTCTCCGAATTGCCAGGTGTCTGGAGCGTCAACACTCCTTGGTAGTTTCCGGCGGCGACGAGGTTCCCGTCAGCAGAGAGAGCGATCACTTCGAGTTTTCGAGCAGAGTCAAATTCCAGTTCCGGTTGGAGATCGGTTTTGAATCGCTCAAGATCCCAAACCCGCAGATGTCCGTCTTCCGTCGCGACCGTGACCTTCTTCCCGTCGTCGGAGAACCGTACCTCTTTCGTGACGCCTCGCTTGCCAGTCGGAAGTTCGGCGAGCAACGTCCCATCGACCACGTTCCAGATTCGGATCGCACCAGAAATGCCCGCCGCCAGCACTCGTTTTCCATCGGGAGAGAAGCGGACCAGGACCACTCGTGGACCATGCTGCATCTGCTGCATCACTCGGCCGTCTTGAAGTGGATTCCAAATGCGGACGAATCCGTCGACCGACCCGGACGCGAGGTGCATCGTTGTCGGCGAAAAATCGATCGATTGGAAAACCAGCTCGTCATCCACAACAAGTGACCGTACCAATTCACCCGTGCGTGTGTCCCACACGCGAATCTGCGGTTCACGGCCGATCGATGCGCAGATGTCGCCGTCGCGCGAAATGGCGACATCGGTGACAGGCTCGCCTTGATTCGCCACCGGAGTCACAGGGGCGATCTGGCGGTCGAAGTAGTTCCACGCAAAACCGCGCAGCCGCGATACGTCGGGATCAGTGGCCACTCGGTTGAGCATTTCACGAACGCCAGAGATGTCTCCGTTATTGAGATGCACCGACGCTAGATTCATTTGTGAACGGTACAACGACTGCCGAGCCACGTTGGCACTTCGCTCGGCTTGACGCCAGAAAAATGTGACACCGAGCAATCCCGCGCTCAGGCTGAGGAACAAGCCAGCGATCAATCCGGCCACGACCGGACGTCTGCGACACCAACGCCAGGCCCGCTCCAGGCCAGTGATCGGTCGCGCACGGATCGGTTCACCCGTGGTGAACCGATCCAGTTCCTCTGCCAGTTCCAGCGTCGTCGAATACCGCTTGAATGGCTCACGTTCCAGGCATTTCAAACAGATCGTTTCAAGATCCTTGGCGAGCGACGGATTGAGCGTTCGCGGAGTGGGGGGGATCGACACTGACTTTCTGGTCCAAGATGGCACGCACGTTTCCCCGGAACGGCGCTTCGTTGGTCAGCATCTCGAACATGATCACGCCGAGTGCATACAGGTCCGACCGCGCATCCGTCTCTCGTGTGTTGCCGCTGGCCTGTTCGGGCGACATGTACTTCGCGGTGCCGACCACCTGACCGTCGTTGGAAATGGTTTCATCGGCGTCGATTCGCTTGGCAAGTCCGAAGTCCGCCACATACGGCTGCCGCTCTTTGTTGAGCAAGATGTTGGCCGGCTTCACATCTCGATGCACGACCCCTTGCTGGTGCGCGTAGTGCAGCGCTCGAGCGATGCGTGTCAGCAGATCGACCGCCACGTCAACCTTGGGTTTCCCCGCCGACAAAAAATCACGCAACGTCATCCCGTCGATGAACTCGCTGGCAATGAAAACCTGTTCGCCCTCCAGACCAACCTCGTAAACCGAGACGATATGTGGATGCCGCAGACTCGCCGCCGTTTTGGCCTCGAACAGCAGGCTCATCAACTCCTGATCCGGCGACCGCGGCAGTTTGAGGGCGACTTGCCGGCCGAGGTTGATGTCTTCCGCCAGCCAGACTTCCCCCGCGCTCCCGTGCCCCAGTCGCCTGATTAGCGTGAAGTGCCCGACTCGAGTCTGCGCCTCCGGCGATCGCTTCTGCCGATAAACGACGGTCGGATCGAGATTTTTCTCGGTCGATACGTTGCCACAGTTCGGACAGAAAATATTCGATGACTTCGACGGGCGCGACCCGGCACCGTCCCCCGAGCGGTGCGGAACATCCAGAAGCCGGTCGCACTTCGGACAATGAACTGTCTTTGAAGGCATCGCGACACACGACCTTGTCAGAGTGGCTGTTTCAGCGATGAGGATTGAGATTTTCGACTGTTCTGACAAGTGTGTGGCCGGCAATGCCGCTGTCCCGGCTCGTGATCAGAACAGTTTTAGGCTTTGGTTGCCAACAGTCGATGGGTAAAGTGCGTTCCGAATCAACGGCCGGAATCCGTTGCCTGGAGATCGAGTCATGCTCAGCGTGCTTGGCCAATCCGGAAAGTTGTGTGATGGAGTCACTCGTCGCGAGTCGATGCGCGTCGGCGGGTTGTCGTTGTTCGCGGGCATGAGCCTACCGCGATTACTGCATGCGACGGAATCGAGTCCGTCGGCACGGCAAGGCAAAGCCAAATCCGTCATCCTGTTCAATTTGCTCGGTGGGCCGAGCCACCAGGATATGTTCGATCTCAAGCCGGAGGCTCCCGTCGAAGTCCGCGGCGAGTTTCAGCCAATCAGCACGTCACTGCCCGGTCTGCAAATCTGCGAACACCTGCCGAACACCGCCAAACTGATGCACAAGGCGTGTCTGATTCGGTCGGTGACGCACGGCTACAATGCTCACAATCCGCTCAACATCATGACCGGCTTCAGCGGCGGCAAATTCGATCAATTGCGGCCAGAGCCAACCGACCCGCCCGACATCGGCGCAGTCTGCCAGTATCTCAAGATGGGCCAGCGTGACATGCCGGGAGCGGTCTGCTTGCCGTGTTATCCCGGCTGGGGCGAGAGCAGCATGTACCCCGGCATCCGTCGGCCGGGGCCATACGGCGGATTTTTGGGAAGCCAGTACGACCCGCTCTTCGCTGTTTGCGAACCGAAGTTCGACCGCGAACCGAAGGTCGCGTACTACGACCAAGTCATCCCGATGGGTGAACCAAAGCTGCCGACGCTCGATGAACTGCCGGGCCTGTCGGTCAATCGACTGGATCGGCGACGCTCGATGCTCGATCAATTGGACTCGCAGTTTGAGACGACTCGAAATTCGGGAGCGATTGATCGCCTGAGCCACTTCCAGCAGCGTGCGTTCGACATGCTCATCTCCAGCAAGACACGCGATGCATTCGATCTGTCACGCGAACCCGATTCACTGCGCGACCGCTACGGTCGCAACATCAGCGGTTCGAGCCTGCTCGTCGCGCGGCGGCTTGTCGAGGCGGGCGTGCCGTTCATCAGCGTCCATGCGGAAATCTTCGGCCGGCACGGTCACTCGTATGACATGCACGAGAACAACTTCGGCATGTTGAAAGACGCGAACCTTCCGATCCTCGATCGCGGCTACCCCGCGCTGATCGAAGACCTCGAATCGCGCGGCCTGCTCGACAGCACGTTGGTCGTCGTAATGGGCGAGATGGGCCGCGCTCCGAAGGTCAACGGCAAGGCCGGGCGCGACCATTGGCCGCAATGCGGTTTCAGCCTGCTCACCGGCGGAGGCGTCAAACCCGGCTGCGTCTTCGGCGAAACTGACAAGCAAGCGGCCTATCCGATCAGCCATCCGGTCTCTCCTGGCGATCTCGTCGCGACGATCTATCAGTTGCTCGGCATCGACCCACACCTGACCGTCCCCGATCCGCTCGGCCGCCCGATCCACGTCGCTCACGGCGGCGATCCGATCTGGGACGTATTGGCGTAGTCACCGATTCTGGATCAGCGGCAAGACGATGCAAATAACGAAACGATTGTGGCTGAATTGCTTCGGAGCGTGCTTCCTCGTGTTGTGGCTTGGCAGTCAGGCAATGACCGTGGTGCCAGAACCGGGTGCCGTCTCCAAGCAGTGGGTGGCAGGCAACATCTTCGCATTCCTCGCCGGGATCACCTTCGGAGCGGCGTTGCGTCCGAAGTGACACCTAAATCCGTGAAGCTCGCGGTTCTGGCTTCGACAGCACTCCGACGCGATTGCCGGCGCGGAAGCAGTGCCGGACCTCGAAGCTGCGCCGGCCGATCTCGGTCACGCCTTCCGAGTCCGTCAGCGGGATTTCACCATCGACGATGCTGAGGACCGTGATATCGGCGCAAGCTCCGGGCTTCAAAGTTCCGATCTCGTCCGCCATGCCGAGCCACGCAGCACATGTCGCCGTTGAGCGGCGGATGACTTCCGGCACGCTCATGCCCAGATGCAGAAACTTGCTGAGCGTCGTGACCAAGTCGAACACCGGGCCATGCACGTTGTAGGTGTGCAAGTCGCTGCCGAGAAAATCGGGCACGACCCCTTGATCAAGCATCGGTCTCGCGACACGCCATGCAAAACTGCCGGAGCCGTGACCGATGTCGAGCAGCACCCCTTCTCGCTGTTTCTCACGGACGATCGAGCAGACCTGCGTGTGATCGTCGACCAGCTTGCAGTTCTTGTCGTGGTAGCAGTGAGTCATCACATCGCCACTGCGCAGCGTCTCGAAGAGTTGCTCAATCCGCAGCGACGAATTCGCCGGATGCACGACCAGCGGCAGTTTCGTCGCATCGGCAGCGAGTCGCGCACGTCGCAAGCCTTCGGCTTCGTTCTTGCCGCCGTTCGAGATGTCGGCCATGCACCGCACCTTGATGCCGGCCACACAGTCGCGGTGCTTCTCGACCGCCTGAACGCAGCCTTCGACGTCGCAGTACGCGATGTCCCACAACTCGCCGAGTGCCGGTTTTGTGTCGTTGCTGCTAATCAGTCCTTGCCCGGCAATCAGCATCAGCGCTTTGACGCGAGTCTTCGCCGTATCGATCACGAATCGCCGAAAGCCGTCGAAGATCAACCCACCCGCCGTGCCGAAATCCAGAACCGTCGTCACGCCGCGAGCCAAACAGGTCTCGTCGGCATCGACACCGAAATTGCTGACTCCGGGAAAGACGTGGACATGAAAGTCGATCAACCCCGGCACGACCAACAGGCCGGTGCAGTCGAGAGTCTGCTGTGCGACGACCGGCGCGGCTGGATCGAGGATCGCCGCGACTCGGCCACCTTGCAGGGCGACGTTTCGGCGTGCATTCAGTCCGACGGCGGGATCAATCACAGTGCCGTTGGTCAGCACGAAGTGGTACATGGTGATTCCTCAAGGGTGCATTGGGCGGGGCATGATGAGCGGTGACGATCCGGCAAACAACCGTTATCGTCGCGACGTGGGGCACGTTTACAACGTGCCCGTCAGAATTCGAAGGCCGGGCAGGTTGAAAACCTGCCCCACGAAAGATGGCTCATGGAAATCCTGCCGGCGATTGATTTGCGAGACGGAAAGTGTGTCCGACTGCGACAAGGGGACTACGCTCAGGAGACGGTCTTCGGTGACGACCCGACCGAGATGGCTCGGCGTTGGGTGGTCGAGGGAACGCGCTGGCTGCACCTCGTCGATCTGGACGGCGCAAAAGCGGGACAGCCGGTGAATCACGAAGTCGTCCGCCGCATTGTGGAGGCGACGGGAGTGAAGTGCGAACTCGGCGGCGGCATCCGCGACGAATCCGCGATTCGGCTGATGCTCGACGACGTTGGCGTCGGGCGAGTCATCATCGGCACGCAAGCCCTCAAGCAGCCGGACTGGTTTCGCGAGATGGCGAAGCATTGGCCGGGGCGATTGGTCCTCGGCATCGACGCTCGCGATGGCATGGTCGCCACCGAAGGTTGGCTGGATGTCTCAAAGACCTCGGCGATTGAATTGGCAAAGTCGTACACCGATCTCGATCTCGCGGCAGTGGTTTACACGAACATCGCCAACGACGGCATGATGCAGGGCGTCGATGACGGGACGATCCGCGACATGATCGCGTTGACGGAACTCGGCCTGCCGGTGATCGCGTCGGGCGGCGTGACAACATTGCGCGACGTCGAGCGTCTCACCGAAGTCAGCCGTCAGCATCCCAAACTGATCGGGACAATCATCGGCCGAGCAATTTACGAAGGGACGATCCGCGTGGCGGACGCGATCACAATGGCTGACCGGCCGTAAGCCGATGGCCGAAAGCCGTCAGCCGTGATACCGTTTTTCGTCGATTTCAAAAACGGCATCAGGGCTGACGGCGGTCGCCCAACTGCTATCGGCCGGACAGGAGCAGACTCATGCGGCAGCGAATCTCTCGGCGTCAGTTTGTGTCGGCAGTCACCGCAGCGGTTGGATTCGGGGCGACGATGACTGTTGCAGCCGAGTCGCCGTGTAAACCGCTCGACGATTTGATGACCGGCTTTCTCGCGAATCACAAATTGCCCGGAGCCTCGTTGGCCGTCGGGCGTGGTGGGCGAGTGCTGTACGCTCGCGGGTTCGGTTGGGCGGATGTCGAAGCGAAGAAGCCGGTGCAACCCGACAGTTTGTTTCGGTTGGCAAGCATCTCGAAGTCGATCACTGGCGTCGCGGTGATGCGAGCGGTTGAGCAAGGTTGTCTGTCGCTCGACGACAAAATTCTGCCGTGGCTCGGCGAATTGGTGCCAGTCGAGATCCCGGACGCTCGTTGGCGGGACATCACGCTGCGGCATTTGCTGCAACACACCGGCGGTTGGGATCGCGACAAAAGTTTCGATGCAATGTTCCGCGCGGTGCCGTTCGCGAGAGAATTGGGCGTCGATCCTCCCGCGAAACCGGAGCACATCATTCGAGTGATGCTGAAGAAGCCGCTCGACTTCACACCGGGCGAGCGGTACGCGTACTCGAACTTCGGCTACTGCTTGTTGGGTCGAGTGCTCGAACGGCTCGACGGCGTGAGTTATTTCGAGAGTGTGCGGCGACGAGTCCTCTGCCCGCTCGGCCTGCGTCAGCTCTGTCTGGGACGCACGTTGAAGGAATTCGCTCATCCCGACGAGGTAACCTACTACGCCACCGCCGGCACAACCGGGCCGAGTGTGTTCACTCCAAACGTCGGCCAACAAGTTCCGTGGCCGTACGGCGGCTGGCATTTGGAAGCGATGGACGCTCACGGCGGTTGGATCGGCAGTGCGTCGGATTTGGTGCGGCTGGCAATGTCGCTCGATCCGCAATCGTGCTGTCCGTTGCTGACCGCCAACGGATTGAAAACGATGTGGGCGCGGCCGAGCGGTGCGGCTGGTCACGAACCCGATGGCCGACCGAAGGAAACACACTACGGGCTTGGATGGTTCGTGCGCACGTTGCCGTCGGGAGACAAGATCAACGTCTCACACAGCGGCTCGCTCGACGGCACTTCGACGCTCTTCGTTCGCCGACACGACGGCTTCTGCTGGGCCGTACTGTTCAACAGCCGCACTGGCTTCAACCCGGAGACGATGAAGTTTGACGTCACACCATCGAAAACGATCGACCGCGCGATTCATCAAGCGGTCGATGCGGTGCGCGAGTGGCCGAGTCTGTAGCCCTGTCGCTCCGCGACAGGAACGCCGAACACTTGACCGAGCTTGTTCTTGCTTGAAGCGCTGTGAGCACATCGATGTCGTGTCACGGTTCGGCTTTCCTGTCGCGGAGCGACAGGGCTACGAGCTTGGCATCCAGTCGCGCCGGCAGCAGTTGCTCGGCGTTTTGAGCGGCTGCTGCGATGCCGGTGCGAATCGCGGATGGCATGTCTTCGCCGCGCTGCAACGACCACGCGAGGCCCGCCGTGAAGCAGTCGCCGCAACCGATGGGGTTCATAACGCTCACTCGTGGTGGTTGGAAACGGAGTTGTTCTGCGCCGCGAGACGCGAAGACTTCATTCGCGCCGTTGGTGACGACGACCCACTCAGCACCGCGAGCGTTGATCTCGGACATCGCCTGCCAGACGTTCTCGTCCGTGGAGAGTTCGCGGCCAACAGTGTGGCCGAGTTCCTCGCGGTTGGGTTTGACGACCAGCGGTCGATGCGGCAGCGCGGCCAATAATTCCTCGCCTCGGATGTCGAGGATCGCCGGTGATGGATTGCGGCTGAGCAACGTCGCGAAGAAATCATTCGGAGTCCCCGTCGGTAACGAGCCGGCGAGGATCAGCAGCTCGACATCGGGATTCACGGCTTCCTCTGCGAGAGCGGCCACGAACGCGGAAAGCTCGGCGTCGCTCGCGGGCGCGGAGTTCTCGACGATCTCGGTCGTCTGTCCCGACTCGCGATCGAGCAGCGTCGAGCAGACTCGCTGCAATGCCGACGATTCGATCCAACGCACATCGACGCCCATTTCTGTCATGTCTCGCCGAGTGGCGTCCCCTGCCGCGCCACTGCCGACCAACGACAGCGTGCGGACATTCGCACCGAGTTGTGTCAATGCGAGGCCGACATTGAGGACTTTGCCAGAGGCGCACCAATGCACCTCGCGAGCGCGGTTAACCTCACCGACTCGCAGCCGGTCGAGAGCGGCGATCTGTTGCCACGCGGGAGTGAGGCCAGCGACAAGGATCATAGGGGTTAGGGGCTGGGGGTTAGGGGGCAGGTGACAGAACCTTTAGGTCAGTGAAACACTGCGTGATTGGCAAGTGACACGACCTTTTCGCAGCGACGATCTCCACTTCGTTTCGGCTGCTGCCGTCCGTGAGAGTGAGTTGATTCTGAAGCGATCCAATGAGGATGCCGCAGCAGAGAGACTCGCCAATCGTTGCGAGATACTGACCGGCAAAGACTGAAAGCGCGTCATATCCGGCTGCTTTTCGTTGCGTCACATGGAACGCGTCCTGCTGTCGTTCAGGATTCATGGTTTGGACCCGATTCACGCGGAGACCAATTTGCCGTCAAAAAGCGATGCGTATCACTCAAGCGATTGGAGCAAGCGATCACATGATTCGGCCTGAGCGTACTGACGAACATTTGTGATCGCGACGGAGTCCTCGGTCGGCGAGTTTGATTGGCGGTTCTGCGATGACTCTGGGATTCAAGCCTGGATGGAATAAGATGCGACTCGCGGCTTGTTCACGGCAGGCAAGTTGATGTCCACGAGAAAGTGGACTTCACGGCCAAGGCCGTGCGGGCAGATGTCGAATCTCGGCGAACAGCAACTCGGACTCGCGTTGACCTCTTTCGAAGGAGGAGTTTCATCACACCCATGAACCCACAACCACCACTCAATCGCCGCCGATTTCTGGGAACTGCCGCTGCTGCGGCCACGGTTGGCGGTTTGCTCAGCCCGAGCATCTCCAGGCTACGGGCCGCTCCTGTCACCGGTGAAACCGATCACTTCTGGTATCGCCTCGCGCCGGAGGGGCCGTACATCGACTCGCAGCGCGATCACAAGGCGTTTGGATTCGGCGACGGGAAGGTGTTTCTGTCGGAGGACAATGGCCGGACATGGGCTCACAGCGCCGCGTTTGCCGACGCGGAGAACATCACCTTCAGTTGCCTTTTGAAAAACGGAAACATCCTCTTCGCCACGCGCGAGAAACTCTTCCTGAGCACCGACAAGCTCAAGACGCACCGGCAGATCATTGTCAAAAATCGCGATGGGAGCGATTACCTTCCGCACACGCCGCAGAAGCCGGATCAGCCCGGCTGGTATTTTCATCCGCTCGATGGAGTTCACACTTGGGACATCGACGGCAAGGAAATGCTCGTGTGGGGAAACTACTGCAATGTGCTCGGCGGGCCGGTGCCGGTGAATATCTACTACTCGACCGACGGCGGGCAGACGGTCAAGATCGCCTATGCCTTCGGACGGAATCCCAACTTCCAGGAGAAGGGGACCGAGCCGGCTTCGTTCCTCGGCGATCGCAACAACCCGGTCCTTTGCCGGCACATTCACGCGGTGGTCTTCAATCCGGCCGAGCGAGCCTTCTACGCCTGCACGGGGGACATCAATCGCGGCCACGGGAACGAATGCCACTGGCTGCGCGGCGAGTACGACTCGCGAGCCGACAAATGGGACTGGCAGGTGCTGGTGTCGGTGAACTCGAACTCGCGGTACAAGTCCGGCGGCATCTGTTTCGTCGATGGACAACTCTACTGGGCCGCGGACGCGAACGGTCCCAAGCTGGCGAACGAGAAACATGATCGCGGCATTTTCCGCTGCGCTCCCGAGGATCTCGCTGATCCAAAAAAACACACGCTGCTGTTCAACGCGGAATTCGAAATGGCCAACATGATCATCGAAGACGGCGTGATTCTGGCGGGGCATTGTGCTCCGGCATCGACCTACAAGACCGGCATCGCCATCTCGCCGGACCTGGGCAAGACTTGGGCACAGTACGACCTGGCCGAGCTTGGGCCGCGATCTCCCGTCCGCTTCCACCCAAAAAACAGCGACGGCTGGTTCCGGGTGGACCTGCGAAAGGGTTGGATCGAACGGGCCGAGGTGCTGTTCATCAAACCGAAGCGATGAAAACACTCCGAGGAAAAACACCCCAAACACAGGAAGGACGCATTCGCCGATGAAAACATTTTTCGTGCTCATGCTCGTGACATTCTGCTGCGGTATCGGACTCTCGAATATTCAGGCCGATGAACCGGTGAAGAAGACCGATGCGGCCAAACCCAAAGCGGCTGCGAAACCCAAGCCCAAGTTTCAGTATCAGTCGGCTGGCATCGAGATCCCGGCGGCAACGGCCGATGAGCCGAAAGTCGCCGCGTTCGGGCCGGAGACAATCCTGGCCGCCAGACAATATCTCGATGACGGCGCGAACTATTGGGTCCGCGAAAAGAATTGCGTCGCTTGCCACAGCACCGGGGTTTACATGGTCGAACGGTCCGCGCTCACGTCACTGCTCGGCAAACCGAGCGAAGAAGTGCTGGCGCAGTTCATCAAGAGCATTCCCACAACGGTCGGTGAGCCGGTGTTGCGTGACGGCGCGAAGTATTACGGAGCCAGCATCACGACGGTTTGGCGCAGCTCCGGACTGGCCGCATGGGACAAGCATGTCACCGGCACGTTGTCCGAACACACCGACAAAGCGTTGCGTCAGACGCTGCTGTGCCTCGCCGACGAAGGTTTCGTGATGACCTTTCCGCAGGTCGAGATCCCGTACATCACCACCGATTTCGAACTGACCGTGCAAGCCGCGCGAGCGATCGCGACCGCTCCCGGCTGGTTGGCCTCGGTGAAGGATGAGGACTCACTCGATCGCATCACGCGGCTGAAGTCGTACCTCAGCAAGCACGAGCCGGTCAGTGACTACGAACACGCGCTGAAGCTGCAACTCGCAGCGCTGCTGCCGGAGGTCGTGTCGCCAGCACAGCGAGCGGCTTCGATCGCGATGCTCTGGCGTCAGCAGTTGCCGGACGGTGGCTGGTCCACGCGGCGCATGTCCGACCTCATGAAGTGGCATGTCAAGATGGACCCGAAAGTCATCGAGATGATCCAGTCCGAACCGGACGCGGCGAATCCTGGCAGCGATCCGTACATGACCGCCTTCGCCATCGTGCTGCTGCGCGAAGCCGGCATCCCCGCCGCCGACGAGCGTCTTCAAAAAGGGATCGTCTGGTTAAAGCAGAACCAGCGTGTGAGCGGCCGCTGGTGGATGAAGTCGCTGTTCCGCGACACCTATCACTACAGCACCTACATCAGCACGGCGCAGGCGCTGCGGGCGTTGGCCCTCTGTGGCGAGATTCCGCCACTGACGAACTGACGGTGATCTGCGGCGACTGTTGGTCAACGCGATGCTCTCGTTGACCGGCCATAAGAAAGAGATTCCCGATACGACCAACGTCTCTTTTGTCGATGACGACAATCCCAAGCCCACCGGAACCATTGCCGACTCCGTTTGGGCCACCGAGAATCTGACTCCGGCGTGCTTCGCGATCAAGAACAGGAACGAGTGACCTATGAAACTCCCGTTGCGTCACGGCCTGAATCGCCGCGAGTTTCTACAAATCGGTGCGTTGGGGCTGGGTGGATTGACCTTGGCCGATGTGCTGCGGCTGGAGGCCCACGGCGGAAACGGTGCCACAGCGACGGCGAAGTCCGTCATTATGGTTTACCTGCCTGGAGGGCCTAGTCATATTGACATGTATGATCCAAAGCCGGATGCCCCTGTGGAATTCCGCGGGGAGTTCGGAACGATCCCAACCAAGGTTCCGGGATTGGACTTCTGCGAGCACATGCCGCTCCAGGCGCAGATCGCCGACAAGCTGTCCGTCATCCGGGGGATTAAGTTCAAGGGGAGGCACGATCCCTACGAGCTTCTGAGCGGCTACCCTTCGGCGAGTTCGGGACAAATTCGGGCCGGCGAGAAATGGCCGGTCTTCGGCTCAGTGGTCAGCCGACTCCGCGGCGAAGAGGCGACCGCCATGCCTCCCTACGTCAATCTCAATGACCTGCGGCTCGTTCCGGAGGCTGACGACGCGGAAGTGCCACGGTATATCGGTCCCGCGCATGCGCCGTTCCGACCGTCCGGGCCAGGGCTGGCGAATCTGCGTCTGCCTACCAACGTATCTTCCGAGCGACTTGGACAGCGCAAGACCCTGCTGGCTCAATTCGATCAGACCCGTCGCGAGGCGGAGGCTTCCGAGGAGATACATGCCTTGGACGAATTCCAGCGCCGTGCGTTTGGCATGGTCACCTCGGGCGCGGTGTACCAGGCGCTGGATCTGGACCGCGAAGATCCTCGCGTGCGAGACCGCTATCAGGGATGCACCGATCTACTGCTGGCGCGGCGTCTCGTGGAAGCTGGCGTCTCCGTGGTCACCGTCGCACAAGGAGGCATTCAAAAAGGTCCGGGCCTTCCCGTGTTCGGCGTCTGGGATACCCACACGAACAACTTTCCCTCCATGCGCAAACTACTCCCGGACTATGACCGAGCGATCTTCACATTGTTGAGCGATCTGTACGAGCGCGGCCTCGATCAACAGGTGGCCGTTGTGATCTGGGGCGAGTTCGGCCGTTCGCCGAAAGTGGGTGACGAGACGCGCGCCTTGGGGAGCCGTTTCGCCACTGGTCGCGGTCACTGGTGGGACGCGGGCTTCGCGATCGTGGCGGGAGGCGGACTGCGTATGGGACAGGTCGTGGGTGAGACTGATGCGCGGGCCGAGCGGGCCAAAGGCAGACCCTACACGCCGCAGAATGTTCTAGCCACGATTTATCACGTCCTGGGCATCGACCCGGCCAGAGCTTTTCCGGACTACCAGGGCCGGCCCATGCACCTGTTAGATGACCGCGAGAAGATCCAAGAACTGATCTGAACGTACTCATCACTCCGTCGCAGCCGGTAAGTCGCATCAGCACCGAGTCATCGCCGTGAATACGATCGGGTTGAAGTCGTCGTCGTTCGGTTCACCGCGCTTTGCACCGCCACTGCGATACGACATCGTTGCGATCGTTTGCACGGCGTTGTTCTCTCGCACGAACACTAACCACGGATTTCCCAATGAAGGCCCGACCTTGCTTGCTCAGCCTGTTGAATGTGGCCGTGCTCGTGTTGTTGTCACTGGCAGGCCCGATCTACAGCGAGGATTTGCACGAGTTCTTTTATGCAGACGGGCCGCTGGCTGGAACACTGAAGAGTGACCGGCCGCTGCCGCTGTATGACGTCGATCCTCAGCACCTTTGGAATCGGATGTTTTCGGCGTTCTACATTCGCCCGCGACCATTGCCGGCCAATGACGGACAACCGGCAACGACGCGATTTGAAGGGGGCGATGTCATCGAGTTTCTGGCGTGGGGCAAGACCGAGTATTGGTCGGGGATTGGTGTTTTCGAGAAGGTGAATCCGCTGCTCGACGAGTTCCTGCAACGAGGAGGCGAGACGTCGCTGCCCGACCCGCTCAAGCGAGCGGTGTTTCAGCATGACCTGTGGGCCGTTTACGATCATCTCGTCGACCAGAACATCAAACGCACGGGCGATCGGGCCACGCGAGCGCGGCGTGATGTCCTCTGTGGCAAGCTGGCGAAGTGCATGCAACGACTCGCGCTGTCAGCCACCGAAGTGGCCGAGTTGCCCGACACCTACGCGCTGGCCATCCAATCCGGGGCGTTCGCAGCCCATCATGATTTCGTGGCCGAGCGAAATTATCTTCCGCCGGGCCTGTTGACTCAGCCTGACTCATGGGTGGAAGTCGATTTCCATCAGCCGAACCTTCACGAAGACATCTCCGATCGCTTCGTCACGTTGCACGCTCAGTCTCTTCAGGGGCGATCGTACTACCGCATTTTCTACCGGTTTCCGCAGGGACGACCGCAGGTCATCGACTATCTCAAATCGTTGAACGAGACAGGCATCGACTGGAAGCAAGCGGCCAACGACGGGTTCGTCCGGTTGCGAAAGGACGCTCCGCCGATTCCCGTTGGAACGGAAGTCGGCCTGTTGCAGTTGATGATGACCGTCAACGCTCAGTTGCAGCCGGTGCCGACAAAAATCGTCGAGTCGTTTCAGTTTCGCGTGTTCCGCAACATCGACGGCGGCAGCGAACCGCCGACAAACACGGGCGTGGGAATCAATGTGCTCGACTATCGGCTCAAGCGGCACTTGCTGTTTGATCGGCAACGGGTTGGTGGTCTCGAACGCGAACAGGAAGGACTGCCACAGTATCGCGTCGCCATCGATGGCCTGAAGGAAACGGCACCGGACTGGGGCTTTGCCGACAAGTCCGTGTTGTTCCAGCAGTGCGTCGATTGTCACATGTCGCGCCGCAATCACCGTCTCGGTGCCGCGAGCATTCCTTCCATCATTCACTCCGGCGGATTCGACTCGGGCGCTCAAATGGGGGTCGTGCATCCGCTCACGGCGGCCGAATCGGGCCTCACCGGCCAGCGCGTCGCCAAATACAAATCCCGGCACGAAAGTTTTCGGCGAATGCTGGAGCATCTCTGTCAATGAGCATGTGGATTGAATGACGACTTCGGAATCACGATGCTGCGACCATGAACAACCGACGTCAGTTTCTCCAGAGTGTGTGTGTCGCGCTGGCGGCTTCCCGCGCCGCGCTGTCGCGAGGCAATGACAAACAGCGGCCCCCGCGAGTGTTGCTGCGGTCGTCGTGGCAGACGGTCAACATCGGCGACATCGCGCACACGCCGGGGGTGCTGGCGATTCTCGAACGGCACCTGCCGGACGTCGAAGTGCGGCTCTGGCCGAGCAAAGTGGACAACGGCGTCGAGGAGATGTTGCTCGCGCGGTTCCCGAAGCTCCGCATTGTCAAAGGGACCGAGGCACTCCAGGCGGCGTTCGCGGAGTGCGACTTCCTGCTGCATGGGTCGGGGCCGTCGCTCGTCGCGGAGAAAGATGTCGTGCGCTGGAGCAAAGAGACCGGCAAGCCTTACGGCGTTTATGGCATCACGCTGCCGCTGCAAGGTTCGACGGCCACGTCACCCGCGCCAGCGAAAACCATCGAACAAACCATCGCGGTGTTGAGCGGTGCGAAGTTCGCCTACTTCCGTGATTCGGTCTCGCTCGAACTGGCGAAGAAGCGCGGCTGCACATGCCCGGTGATGGAGTTCGGCCCGGACGGCGCGTTCGGCACGGACTTGCGTGACGACGCGAAGGCGACAGCGTTCCTCAAGGCCAACGGTCTGGAAGACGGACAATTCCTCTGCTGCATCCCGCGTCTGCGGTTCACGCCGTACTGGACGATCCCCAGCAAGAGCGCTCCGTTCGATGAGAAGAAGCACGCTCGCAACGAGGCGCTGAAGGAACACGATCACGCGCCCCATCGGCAGGCGATCATCGAGGTGCTGCGACAGACGAAACTCAAAGTGCTCATCTGCCCTGAAGACCAGACGCAGATGGCCGTCGGCAAGGAATTGCTCTACGACCCGCTCCCGGACGACGTGAAGCCGCGAGCCGTCTGGCGTCCCGACTACTGGCTCACCGGAGAGGCGCTTTCGACCTACGTTCGCAGCGCCGGCCTGTTCGGCAACGAGATGCACTCGCCGATCATGTGCATCGGCAACGGCATCCCGGCCATTGTCTGCCGCTGGTCCGAACAAACGACGAAAGGGCTGATGTGGCGAGACATCGGCCTCGCCGACTGGCTGTTCGACTTCGACAAGGACGAGGACTGCCGACGCCTTCCCGAAACCGTTCTGGCCCTCGCAAAAGACCTCGCCACCGCCCGCGCGAAAGCCGCCAAGGCACGAGCCTTCGTCGAACAGCGGCAACGTGAAACGATGCAGGTCGTGAAGCAGTCGCTCAACGGATAAAACGGATTTCGTCACAGCTCTTCGATAACTTTGACCATGACCTGTGGCATTCAGAGGCGACTCATGAAAGACACGTTCGCGTTTCTTTTTGCCTTGCTGTTGGCTCCGCTTTCCGCGCTGCACGCTTCCGCCAAAGAGCCGGCGAGGCCAAACATCCTCCTCATTTATTCTGACGACCACGGCTGGGCGGACTTGGCCGCGCAGGGAGTGGACAAGGACGTTCGCACGCCGAACCTCGATCAATTGGCGCGTGATGGTGTGCGGTTCGTTCGCGGTTATGTCACGGCACCGCAGTGCGTCCCTTCGCGAGCGGGCGTGCTCACGGGGCGTTACCAGCAGGGGTTCGGTGTCGAGGACAACGGCAAAGGTCCGTTGCCGTTGGCTGAATTGACGATCGCGGAACGACTCAAGCCGGCGGGCTATGTGAGCGGCCAGGTCGGCAAGTGGCATCTCGACATCGGCGGAGACAAGAAGGGAGCCAAGGCAGAGAAGAGTTTGGCCACGCACCTGCCGCACGCGCAGGGTTTCGACGAATACTGGTGCGGTTCGACGCGCCGATATTACGCCTCGCATGACTTACAAGGCCAAGCGTTCGCCGACGCGCCGCAACTCGTAACGGATGCACGATTCCGAGTCGTGGTGCAGACGGAGGCGGCGCTCTCGTTTCTCGATCGCCGCGTGGCTCAGCCGGAGCAGCCGTGGTTTCTGTACCTCGCTTGGTTTGCTCCGCATGTGCCGCTGGAATCTCCGGAGCCGTGGTTTTCCAAAACGCCTGAGCACTTGCCGCTCGAACGCCGTCAGGCGCTGGCGATGATTGCCGGGATGGACGACGGCCTCGGTCGGATTCGCGCGAAGTTGAAAGCGATGGGAGCCGAGCAAAACACGCTCATCGTTTTTGTCGGCGACAACGGCGCACCGTTGAGGCCGGGGGCGTGGAATGGCTCCGTGAACCTGCCGCTCACGGGTGAAAAAGGGATGCTCACCGATGGCGGC
The DNA here is from genome assembly GCA_945904015.1 of Candidatus Kuenenia stuttgartensis. Taxonomy (GTDB): domain Bacteria; phylum Planctomycetota; class Planctomycetia; order Planctomycetales; family Planctomycetaceae; genus SXKJ01. The sequence goes on from CAMDPK010000124.1 coordinate 18,529, forward strand.
ATCCGCACGCCATTTGTCGCCGCGTGGCCCAGCCGCATTCCCGCCGAACAAGTCTATGAGCACCCGGTGAGTTCGCTCGACATCGCCGCCACCGCCGTCGCGCTCGCCGGCCGGCCGCACGATGCAACGCTCGACGGCGTGAACCTCATCCCTTTCGTCACGGGCGAAAACAAATCCGCCCCGCATGACGCACTCTTCTGGCGATGGCGTTCGCAGGCCGCCGTGCTGGAGTTTCCTTGGAAGCTGATCCATCTCGGCGAGAAAGAACGCTTCCTGTTCGATGTCACCAAGCCCGAGGGCGAGACAAAGAATCTTCTCGCGACGCATCCCGACATCGCCGCCCGACTGGACGCGAAGCTCACAACTTGGAGCACCACCTTGCAGCCACCCGGCTTGCCGGAATCGAGCAACGACCAAGACAACCAGTTCTTCGCCGCGCATGTCAACAAAACGCTCGACCAAGCGACCAAACGCCGCGCGACCACGAAGCCAGCCGCAGCGGACGGCAGCATTCAAGGTTGGCTCTGCCGCAACGGAACGCTCGCGGTGAAGGACGGTGCGCTCCTCATCACACCCGACGCCAAGGCCACAACGAAGTCCCGCCCGTTTCTGACGAGCAGCGACATCGACCTCGTCGGCCCTGTCACCGCCACGCTCAAGGTTCGCGCGAAGTCCGGCGGCGCGAGCACCATCACGTGGCGCACCAAGACCGCAAGCTTCACTCCCGAACAAACCGCACCGTTTGATTGGCCTGCCTCTGCTGACTGGCAGGAAGTCAAAGTCGAACTCCCCGAAACCAACCGTCTCATCCACCTCCGCATCACTCCGCCGAGAAGCGGCACCGGACTCGAACTCCAGTCTATCGAACTCCGCGCTCGCAAGGGCGAGCCGCGAGTCTGGCGTTTCACCGAGACCAAATGAGACTCCCATGAAACACACTCTTTGTTTTCTGATTTCGTTGATCCTGTCTTCTTCGGTCTTCACGACGTGTTCAGCGTTCGCGGCGGACGCTCGCCCGAATGTCGTCTACATCATGGCCGACGAACTCGGGTACTACGAACCGGGCTTCAACGGTGGGACGACCATCAAGACGCCGAACCTCGATCGCATGGCGGCCGAGGGGATGCGGTTCAAGAACCTCTTTGCCGGGTCGTCGGTGTGTGCTCCGACTCGGTGCTGTTTGATGACCGGCAAGCACAGCGGGCATAGCTCCGTGCGAGTCAACGGCGGTGGCACTCCGCTGCGAGCCGACGAAACGACGATCGCGTCGATGCTCAAGCCGCTCGGCTATGCGACGGGCGGGTTCGGCAAGTGGGGCTGCGGCGGACGCGATTCGACCGGCGTGCCTGAGAAGCATGGCTTCGATCTCTTCTTCGGATATTACGACCAAGTTCATGCTCACACCTATTACCCGCCGTACTTGATCCGCAACAGCGAAGAAGTCCCACTCGCCGGCAACAACGGTGGATCGAAGGGGCAGACGTACTCGCATTACCTCATTCACGACGCGGCGATGAAGTTCATCCGCGAGCACGGACAGCAGAAAGAACCGTTCTTCGCTTATCTGCCATACACGCCGCCGCACGGCAACTTTGACATTCCTGATTCGGATTCCGCGTGGGCGATCTACAAAGACAAACCGTGGCCTGAGAATGCCCGCCGGTATGCGGCGATGGTCAACATGGTCGATCGGCAAGTCGGCGAAGTGCTCGCCTTGGTGAAGGAATTGGGCATCGAGCAGAACACGCTCGTCCTGTTCAGCGGCGACAATGGCGGGGCCGACTATTTTTCTTCTGCCGAGCATCCGCGCGGCGTGCATTCCGCGAACAAGCATCCTCACACCGGCGTTGAATACCGTGGCCACAAAGGGCAGCTCTACGAAGGTGGCTTGCGAATCCCGTTCCTCGCACGTTGGCCGGGCAAGATCGCTGCGGGCAGTGTGAGCGAGCATCTCAGCTACTTTCCCGACGTGCTGCCGACGATCGCCGAAGTGACCGGAGCCAAAGCCCCCGCCGATGTCGATGGCCTCTCGATTCTGCCCACGTTGATTGGCGAAAAGGCCGCCGGCCACGCTCAGAAGCAACATAATTTCCTCTACTGGGAGATTGGCGGAGCGACCGCCATTCGTCAGGGAACGTGGCGAGCGGTGCGACCGAAGCCAACCTCGAAGTGGGAGCTGTACGACCTCGCCGCCGATCCGAGCGAATCGCAAGACCTTGCCACCGCGAAGCCGGACATCGTCGCTAAGCTCGATGCTCTCGCGGCGAAATCTCACACCCCGGCCGTGGAAGGAACATTTGCTCGCACCGACCGTCACGAGCGTGACCGCCGCACGAAGACCGGCCAACAGGACAATCTCAACGCGCCCGACCCGCTGACCGGAGCGAAGCCAAACGCCAAAGCCGCCGTGATGCCGACGAAGGGGATGCTCTCAAACAAAGAGTGGAAGGTCGTCCGCATCAGCAGTGAGAACACCGACAACAAGAAGTTCGCGCGTAACGCCATCGACGGCGAACCGACGACGCTCTGGCATACAAGGTTCTCCGGCACCGTTGCACCACCGCCACACGAACTGGTGATCGACCTTGGAGCCGAACGCACCATTCGCGGCTTCGTCTATCTGGGACGCCAAGACGCCGGCTGGAACGGTGCGATCAAGGAGATCGAGTTCTGCATCAGTCCGTCCCCGGAAAAATTCGGCGATCCGGCGATCAAAACAAAACTCGCCAAAAAGAAGGAACCGCAAACCATCGAATGTCCGGCCACGAAAGGTCGCTACATCTTGTTGCGAGCCCACTCGGCACACAGCGAGCAGTCGTTCGCCACCGTCGCGGAACTCGGCGTCTTGGGTGAATAGCGAGATCGCATTTCACAACGTGTTTGATGGGAGCGAGCCGAAGTCGCCTTCAACCGGGGTTGAATCGGCGGGAGAAAATCACGCTCACTCAGTCAATATTCGAGTGTCCGTGTGCCAGCGATCAGCGCTCGCTGCGAAGGTAACCATCGACCCAGCCGCGCGAGGCTTGTGGACGAACTTTGTCCGCCTCGTCCTTGCCGTCGGCCAGCATCATGGCGACCGCGAACGGGAATTTCCCTTTGGGTGCGCCGCCGGTAAACGTTCCTTCGCCCCAATACTCGCCGCGGTCGACGACGGCGAAACGGGTCACTTGTTTGTTCTCCGTCTCGACGAGTCCCAGCACGCCCCCTTGAAAGCCCCGTTTGCCATCGGCGGTTTCCAGATGGAACGTGCCCGAGATCCGGCCGTCAGCGAGCGTCAGCTTGAGGGACTTGACGTCCGACTGTTCCCACATCGGAGGTTCGCCGCGAGTGTTGTCCACCAGATGAAAGCGGGCGATCCGATTGGCCAAAGAACTTGAAAGCTGTCCGGCGACCAAGGCTTTGTGCTCATCGGCAGTCACCCACAAGTTGTCTCGCGACAGGGATTCCTGGAATGCTTTCCGCCAGATGTCGTCGGTTGGCTCGTAGCCGCCGAGCACCTTGGCCGTGACGCGCATGACGAGGCCATCCTTCGTAGGCTGATACGTCCAACGCGGATCGAACCGCTTGGCTTCGGGGGGCGTGAAGTCGGCTGGCTTAAAGTTCTTCAGAGCCTGGGTCAGAGTCTGTTTCACGCGATCCGGGCCGCGATGATTCGTGAAGCCCAGCAATTTGCCATCGGCCGTTCCGACGTAGAGTCCCTGCGTCGTGCCGTTGAAGTTGTTGCGCGGACTCTGGCCGGCGAGCTGACGATAGAAGTCCCCTTCATCGTCCTGCTGGCGACGTTGATAAGCCTGATCGATGGCGACGGTGATGAACCGGGACTTGAGCAGTTCGATGATTTCCGGATTGGCGAAGGTCGACACACGGTCGATGACTCCGTTGTTTCAAGTGCAGCCCAACGGATGCCCGTCCATGGCCCAAATGAAAATCGGCTTCTGCTGCTTGGCCGCTTCCTGCCGAGCATCTAACAACGAGACGCGCCACGGGATGGTCCGCCACGGCGCATCGGCTTCAGGTTGCAGCGCGGCGTGGAGCCGCTCGAATTCGGCGGTCGACAAACCAGGATCGGCCCACAACAGAGCCAAGGTCAGCAGGGCTGCGAACATCGAAGAGCCTCCTGTTTGCGGCGGTGACGTTGATGTGCCAGAACAAAATGCTGAGGCCGACGTTCTCAGAACGTTTGTCGTTGATCGACGAAGTCAAATTGTCTGCTATCCTGACGCATTTCCAGGACTTCGGAAACCTATTGTGGATGATTCTGCTGTTTCCATCGAACGACCCGCTCCATCGGACGAGGCTCTCGCGAGCGCTATCGAAATTGTCGAGCAGATTGCCGCGGATCGTGGGTTACTCACTCGGCTTTCGGAGGACGACCGTTGTCGGCTGGCGCAGGCGGCCGAACGCATCGTCAGCCCGGATCGCACGTCTCGAAAACGATTGATGCGGGCGTTCAAACAGCGTGAGCAGGCCGCGGTTTCTCGAAAGAAGGCGGAAGACGAACATCTCCTGGCTCGCACGGGAATCCGAAATCCACTGGCAACGCGGCAGTTGAAAAAGCCGTGTCCGCCGGCTCCCTTCGAAACAAAACCGCCGCCACCGGCAGTCGATCCGAAAGACGAACACTTCATTGATCGCCTGAGCGTTGCTCGGTGCTGTTACATCTGCAAACAGGATTTCGATCGCGTCCATTTTTTCTACGACGCCCTTTGTCCGGGCTGTGCCGAACTGAACTGGGAGCGTCGGCAGCGGACGTTCGATCTGTCTGGTCGCTTTGCTTTGCTCACGGGTGGCCGAGTCAAAATCGGGTATCACGCAGCGTTGAAGCTTTTGCGAGCTGGTTGCCAGGTCATTGTGACAACTCGA
>CAMDPK010000125.1 GCA_945904015.1 Candidatus Kuenenia stuttgartensis
GTCCCTCGGAGTCATCGACTATGTCGAAAAGATCAATGCAGAACGACGAGATCCTCGCGCTCGACAACCGCGGCGATCACAGACCGCAACCAGGAAGGAGCATGAAAATATGCGTCCGTGAAATTGACATTTCCAGAGGTAAGATCTCACGCTCCATCCGCAGCCGATTGTTCTCGGCACGCAGCCGACGAACCTCCTCCTCCAATGCCGTCGGCTGAACCTGCGCCGCAAACGCCTTCGAGCCGTCCGCCGCCAACTGCTTCCGCCAATTCCGCAACAGGTTTTGACCAATCTCTAACCGCCGAGCCGCCTCCGCGACACTCAGCCCTTGCCGTGACACCAACGACACGGCCTCGACCTTGAACTCTCTCGTAAACTCTCGACGCTTCGACATGAACTTCGCTCCTCACGCGTCACAATACACGCTACGTTGCGCGCACGCAAAACGTGGGCAAGTCCACCGATCTCACGATCGCCAAAACGGCCGCCCTCAGCGTTGGCGATAACCTCGGCTAAGCGTTGAGCACGAGTGACAACGATTGATCATCGGATAACGAGCACTCGACTTCGGACCCGTGCGGCAACGATTTGAACGCAATGTCATTGCCAATTCTCTGGTCAACGGCATCGTTGTCGTGTCGCAAGTCATTGTCGGACAACGCCGCTGAGTCGAGAGTCGTCTGGGCTTCAAACCTAGTGTGGCGACTGAAAAGTCGCCAGGTGGGTTCGATTCCCATCCGCTACCGCTTTTTCGAATCGTTCGTGGGAAACGGCAGAAGGCTCGCCATTGAGTCGTGCCGGGTTGGACTTGCTAGAGACAGTTATTTATCTACCAAGACGCGGCAGCGACTGTTTGTTTTCACGAGGTTCCGGCCACTCGCTGGCGCGTCGTGCTAATTCTGAAATCACTTCTGGTCTTTGACACGACTTCAGAGTGTCGAAATCTCGCACGCGGTCTCGCGGTGAGGTGGCTATACTCCGGCCCGTCGGTGTGCCGTTGAGCCTTCCTTCAGGAGCGTGTCATGCGGTGGCGAATCCTGTGGTTGTCGTTGAGCTTAGTTGTGGCGTGCGGATTGATTGGCATGACGATTCGCTCGCTGGAGGCGGACGAGCCGAAGGAGGCCCAGAAGCCGGCCGGGAAATCGGAGAAGGCCGAGAAGCCGGCTGAGAAGCCGAAGGAAGCGGCCAAGCCGCCGGCCGTGAATCCGTTGCAGGATTTGTTTCAGAAGCTGATGCCGCGACAAACTCCGCAACAAATCGAGCAACCGCCGCGCATCAATATCAATCCGCGAGGTGTGGCCCCGAAAGCTCAGCCGCTCGACCCGGATGCGCGAGATCAGATCGACGCGCGAGCCGCGAAAGATCGCAAGCAGACGGAGTTGCTGCGAAAGGCGAGTGCGGCGGCGGAGGCTCAGGACTGGCAAGCGATGCTGGAATTGACTCAGACGCTGCTGGCTCAGGAAGAGGACTCCGTCAGTCGAGTCGGCAAGGAATGGGTGTCGGTGCGCGAACAGGCCATGCGGTTGATGCTGCGGATTCCCGAGGAAGTAGTGCGCGGATTTCGTCAGCGGATTGGAGCGGAAGCGGTTCGTCGTCTGGAAGAGGCGGAACAATCCGGGCGAATTGATCGGCTCGCTCAGGTGGCGATGCGTTTCTTGTTGCTCGAACCGGGTCAGTTGGCCGCTCAGCAGTTGGCGGTGCGGCATCTGGATCGGGGCGAATTCGCGTTGGCGACACGCTGGTTTCGCTGGCTCGACGATGCGAAGGCGGCGATCACGCGCGAGCGGCACTGGCAGTTGCAAGCGGCGCTCGCGGCGAAGCAGGCGGGAGACAAGGACTCGGCCGAGAAGTGGTTGAAGAAGAATTCGCCGAGTGTCGAAGACGGGCAGTCGAGCCGTCCGTCTCAAGACGACGAACAGATCGAGATGGGCGGGACGCGAGTGCGTGTCAGCGATTGGTGGTCGGCGCTGCCGGGCCGGGTTGTTGCGCAAGCCGCACCGGCAGAGTGGCCGATGTTTTTCGGAGCACCCAATCGCGCGGCGCTCAGCCGTGGCGGTGAGCCGTTGTTGCTGCCGCGTTGGCGGCAACCGCTGACCCAGATGCAACCATTGCAACGGCAGATTGAGATGCTCGTCGAGGACATGCACGATCAGAATCGAGCGACGATCTCGGTCTGCCAGCCTCTGCTGGTCAACGGCTGTGTGGTGCTGAGGACGTTGGGAGGCGTGCAGGTCTTCGATGTCGAGACCGGCCGACCGCTGTGGTCCACGGCGGAACGTTTCAAAGCGGAGAACTTGATCGGCCCGTCCGCCGCTCAACCCACCTTTGTCACGGGCAACCGAGTGATCCGCGTCGTCAACGGCGTGCAGCAATTCGACCCCGTCAACACGCAGTGGGAGCAGCATCCGTTGGCGCAGTTGTTGTTCGCGAACGGAAATTTTGGAGTACTCAGCAGCGACGGTCGGCAGTTGTTTTCGGTCGAGGATGACACGTTTGTGATGCAGCAGTTTCAGGCGTTCTGGGGAAACAACGATCTGTCCAAGCAAGACTCGCTGCGGCGGAATTGGAGCAGCAACAAACTGGTGTCGTATGACCTGCGAAACGGCCGGCCCTTGTGGGTTGTCGGCGGCATCGAATCGGACGAGCCGTTTCAGGCGGAGTTGCCGGGAGTGTACTTCTTCGGTGCGCCTGTGGTGGACGGTCACGAGTTGTTCGTCGTCGGCGAGCGAGATGGCGAAGTCCGGTTGTTCTGCCTGCAAGCCGAATCCGGCAAGCTGTTGTGGACCCAGTTGCTGGCGACGGCGGAGACCGTCATCTCGCGCGATGTGGCACGACGGCAATTCGTCGCGCAGGTCTCGATCGCGGACGGTTTGGTGGTCTGCCCGACGACGGTCGGTTGGTTGGTCGCGGTCGATCGCGCATCGCGGCAATTGCGCTGGGTGCATCGGTACGCCGCACCGCAAGTCAACAATCCGCGTCGTGGCATGGTGGGGCAACCGGTCACGCAGATGATGCCGTGGGGACAACGCTGGTTGCCGTCGGCTCCGGTGATCGTCGGCGATGCGGTCGTCTACACGCCGCAAGAATTGTTCGACGAACAGCAGACACGCACGACCAACATATTGTGTCTCGGTTTGCACGATGGTGCGCGGCGTTGGCTGAAACCGAAAGAAAACTGGCTGGCGCTCAACGGAGTCGCAGACGGCAAGGTGCTTCTGCTCGGCCAGACCAGCGTCGGGGCGCTGTCGTTGTCGAATGGCGCACCGGCGTGGAATCAAGCGATCCCGAATTCGGAGGGTGTGCCGAGTGGTCTGGGTGTGATGACTGGTGACCGTTGGCATGTGCCGTTGAGCAGCGGACAGATCTGGACGATCTCGCTCAAAGATGGGTCGCGAACGGGACGGCAGTGGGCGACCTCCGGGACGCGGTTGGGGAATTTGGCGCTGTATCGAGGAGCAGTCGTCTCGGCGCATCCGGCGGGACTGATCTGTTTCGAGCAGCGTGAGTCGATCGCGGAACAAATTCGGCAACGCAAGGAACGCGATCCGGCCGACACGCTGGCGTTGCTGACGGAAGCTTCGATCCTGCAGCTCGAACACAAATCGAGCGATGCTTGGGGTGTCTTGCAGCGCGTGAAAGCCGAGTCTGTTTCCGCAGAGTTGAGGCCACGATATCTGGATGCCTTGCGGGACGTGCTGACCGACGTGATTCAGCAGAACCCAATTGATCGAGCGGCCGAATTGGCGACGTTCGAGAAACTACTGTCCGAGCCGGACGATCAATTGCAGGCGAAGCGGTTGCGAGTCGAGCATCTGCGGCTCAAGGGGGAACAAACCGCCGCGCTGGAACTGCTGCTGGAATTGTCGCGCGGTGACGGCGAGAAGGTACTGGTCTTGAACGGGCCGCCGACAACCGCGATCCGACTGGATGCGTGGGTTGGTGGACAGCTCGCGGAATTGTGGAATTCGCTGACTGCCGAACAGCGTTCCGAACTGGATGGTCGCATTGCTGAGGAAATCCGGAAGCTCGGCGATGCGACCGCTGCGGCGCGTCAACGCGGACTGGAACTCTTCGCGTTTCATCCGGCGACACGTGAACCGCGTTGGCAACAGATCGAACTCGCGATCACCGAGCGTGATGTCTCGCGCGCGGAACTCGCGTTGCTACGATTGGTGGAAGGGCAGGATGCGCTCGAAGCGGCTCGTGCCTGGCGGCGATTGGTCGAACTGTACCGGTCCATGGACTTGAAGGACGACGCGGCGACGGCCGGTCAGCGACTGAGCCGAATGGGTGACGTTGCGCTCGCCGACGGAACGACCGCGAAGCAGTGGGTCGAGAAAGAGATCGAGGCGGGGCGGCTTGCTCGGACAACGGCGTCGCACGCGCCGGACTGGAGTTCGCTCGAATTCAAAATGCAGCGGTCGGTCGGGTATCAGGGGAACGCGGAGCAAGTGCAGGAATGCACGTTGCCGGACGCCCGCTGGCCATTCTTCACGGCTCAACGGTTTCAGTACCAGATGTTGAACGGCCCGGTCTCGATGCAACGGCTGGCGATGTCGCGTTTGGGCGACAGTCAGTTGGACTGGTCGTTGCCGCTCCGCAACAAGACGAACAGCAGCCTCAGTAACGGGGCGGTGATTCGCACCGTTGGCCACCAAATGCTGGTCTATCACCGCGAGGTGTTGCACATGCTCTCGCCAGTGGATCATCGCGTCGTTTGGACCCGCCCAGTGGAATCGCGCGGCGTGACCTCCATCGATACGATGCAGACCGCTCGCCGACAAATGCTGCCGATGCAAAGCAGTGCCGAGTTTCAAACTCGCCCGATGGACCCGATGGATGAGATGACTCGCAACTCTCTGCTGACGCTCTGCACGCCCGAGTTCGTCGGATATCGCGGTCGCCGAGTGCTGACAGTGACCGACGCCGCAACTGGTCAGTGGCGCTGGGAGTTGCGCGAACTGCCAAATGACGCTCGCGTGCAAGCCACCAACGATTTTGTCTTCGTGTCGTCGGCGTCGCGCTGGCCGAATGGCTTGTTGCTGCGTGCTCGTGATGGTCAATCCGTGCCGTTCGTTGGCACACAACGCGATCGGTTCCAGGCCGCGAAGATGTCGCTCGGCTCTGACGTGCTGACCGTGTCGAAATCGGACGGGAACCTGGTGGCCGTGGAATGCTGGAACGCGATGATTCAGCAAACGGTGTGGCGTGAAACGTTCCCGTCCACCAATCAGTTCTCTTGGTTGGACGCGCGCACGGTGGCAACCCTCGGTGCGGACGGCACGCTGATGACGCTGGACCTCGACACCCACGAAATTCAGAGTTTGGGAACCGTTAAGCCGGCGGATTTGTCGGGACTCAATCAGCGTCGCTACTTGGTGGCCGACCACGACCGGTTGTTCCTGATCGTGTCGGGGAATCAGACCAACACCTTCTACGGCGACGAGTTCGCGACGGTCCCGGTCAACGGCACGATCTTCGCCTTCGATCGTCGAGCGGGCGGTGAACTCTGGCGGCAGAAAGTGGACAACCAAGGATTGATCCTGAACCACTTCGTTGCGTCTCCGGTGCTGCTGTTCTCGACGCGCCGCTTCGAGCAACGCGGACGAATCCATGTGCAGGTTCAGAAACTGCTGATGCTCGATAAGAAGACCGGCCGCAAACAATTCGAAGACGAATTCACAAACCAGTTCAGCGGCTACCGTGGCTTGAACCTCAATCTCGCGGAACGGCAAATCGAACTGCTGACCTACAACGACCGGCTGCGGCTGATCGGCAGCGAACCATTGAAAGCCGAAAAGTAGCCCAGGCCCTTGTGGCCTGGATGATTCGCGTGAATGTCGTAATCGACCGAACCACAAGGGGTCGGGCTACAAATCGTGGGAACCGATTCGTGGGACGTTGCCTCTAACGGCGGTCCTGAGTTGGCCTGAAAGATTTGTGCGATCGGCGGGAATAACCACGGCCGCTCGTTGCTCTTGAAGGCCACATCTTCCATCGCTGCTTGCTGCATGCACGAGCCGCGATCACGTCCGATTTTCGCTGGTCTCCAGCGAACGCTTTTCCCAAACCACGTCTTTGACGAAGGGGTCATCATGCGCCGAATGCTCTGTGCGTTGTTGTTGAGTGCTGGGATGAGTGCTGGAATCATCGGCTGCGGCGAATCGGCCCGGCAGCCGAGTGCGGGCGATATCTCCGAACCGAGTCACAAACAACGGCATTCTGAGTTGGCCCCAGCCACAGCATCTGCACCAGTCGCCGGTCAGCGGTTCAATTCTCAGAGGGCTGATTTCGGAGCAATCGCCGATTTTGGCAAAGCGGTCATTGCGGAGTCGTCACCAGACGCAACACACGCCGACCACGATGGCTTCAACACCGAAGCCTACGACCATCAAGTTGAGAACCCATTTGTCGCGGTCAATCAACATCCGCTGTCGACGTTCTCGATCGACGTGGACACAGCGTCGTATGCAAACGTGCGACGAATGCTGACCAGCGGGCAGTTGCCGCCGAAGGGAGCGGTGCGAATCGAAGAGTTGCTCAACTACTTCAGCTACGACTATCCGCAGCCGGAGGGGGACGTCCCGTTCTCGGCGAACATCGAAATTGCCGGATGCCCGTGGAAGCCGGAGCATCGGCTGGCTCGAATTGGCCTCAAGGGAAAAGAGATCGCCACCGACAAACGTCCCGTCAGCAACTTGGTCTTCTTGATCGACGTCTCTGGATCGATGCAGTGCGAGAACAAGTTGCCGCTCGTTGTCCAAGGTTTGAAACTGCTGGTCAATCAACTGACGGAAAACGATCGCGTGGCCATCGTCGTCTATGCCGGCGCGGCTGGCACGGTGCTGGATTCCACGACCGGCGATCACAAGCCGGTCATCCTCGCTGCACTCGATCGCTTGCAAGCGGGCGGTTCCACGAACGGAGCGGGAGGCATTCGCCAAGCCTACGCGGTGGCTCAGCAGCACTTCATCAAGAGTGGCACGAATCGAGTCATCCTGTGCAGCGACGGAGACTTCAACGTCGGCACGACCTCGCAAAGCGAACTGGTCAGCTTGATCGAAGACAAAGCCAAGAGCGGCGTTTTCCTGACGGTGCTCGGCTTCGGCCTGGGCAACTACAAAGACAGCACGATGGAGAAACTCGCCGACAAGGGGAACGGCAACTACGGCTACGTCGATTCGTTGAACGAGGCAAAGAAAATCTTCGTCGAGCAGATGTCTGGCACGCTGATCACGATCGCCAAGGACGTGAAGATTCAGATCGAGTTCAATCCCGCGCAGGTCGGAGCGTACCGCTTGATCGGCTACGAAAACCGGCTGCTCGCCAAAGAGGATTTCAACAACGACAAAAAAGACGCCGGCGAAATCGGAGCCGGCCACACCGTCACCGCGCTGTACGAGATCGTCCCCGCCGGCCAGCCGATCCCGACCGACGGCAACGTCGATGCCCTGAAGTATCAAACTCCTACCGGCACCACACCGGCTGCCACCGAATCCCAAGAACTGCTGACTCTGAAGCTGCGCTACAAAGCCCCCGACGGAGACACCAGCCAATTGGTCTCCGTCCCGGTGAGCGACGCCGGCAAAAAGTTCTCACAAGCCTCCCCCGATTTCGTGTGGGCCATCGCCGTCGCTCAGTTCGGCCTGCTGCTGCGCGACTCGACGCACAAAGGCAACGCCACAATGGCCTCGGTTCTCGAAATGGCTCAGTCGTCGCGCGGAGCCGACAAGCAAGGCTACCGCACAGAATTCCTCGAACTCGTCAACGCCGCCGCTCGCCTGCTGCCGACGAAAGAGATTGCTCGCACCGAGTAGCTTGGCAGACATCGGAAATCTTGAGCGAGCGAGGAATCCATGATCCTGCCACGAGACGAGATTGACCGCCAACTTCGGGTTTCCGATGCTACGCACGCTGTCCGCCACGGCGGATTGTGCGACCCGCGTATGTCGGTGCTATGAACATGACTCAAGATTCTCGACCTCGAATGACTCTCCGCGTCGCTGCCAACTGGGGAGCATCGTTGGTTGGAATTGTATGGGCAGTCTTCATGCCTCAGTGCGGCGGGCATGCAGCGCCGCCCAAACAAGCCACGCTCGATGTCGATGCCGCAGTGCGAGTGTGCCACGAATACCTGGTCGCAGAGGACGACGACGAACGCGAGCGGCTTGCCTCGCAGTTGGACGGCTACCTCGGTGACATTGAGTCGGTGGTCCGAGCACTTGCCAGCCAGACGTATCGCCCGGTCGTGGCTGGTTACCACCCTGAAGAGAAATTCCAATCGATTGAAGTACGCGAAAAGTATCCGAGAGATTTGTTGTACTTCGTCGTTCCCAAGACGTACGACGCCTCTCGTCCCACGGGATTGATCGTCTTCATGCACGGCGGTGGGTTGACCACATCGCGAGACGCTCCCGAGAGTACGCTTCGATATCCGCTGCCCGACTCTCCGCCCGATACCTATCGTTCGGGAGATATGCTTGCGGCCACCGGAATGATCACCGTCGGTCCCTCGGCACCGGGCAAAGGGGAGTCGTCTTATCGCTGGTGCCTGCATAGTTCCGAGGCGTATCTGGCGACCGTGATTGCCGAGTGCAAGACGCGATTCAACATTGACCCCGACCGCGTCTTTCTTCTTGGGCATTCGATGGGTGGCTTCGGAGCGTTTCACCATGCTCTGCGGCAGCCCGACCGATTCGCCGCCATCATCTCCTGTGCGGGTGCCTGGGACTGCGGCTACTGGCCGGTGATTCGAGGCACGCCGCTGTGCATGATCCAGGGAATCCACGATGCTCAGCGAGGAGCGCGCTGGCACCACACCGACGTGGAGTATGCTCGCTGGTCGCACAAGATCTTCACCCGCGCAAATCTGGATCACGTCTATTACGAGTACGATGGCGTCCACGACTTCGCCGAAATGCGACCGAAAGTTGCCGAATACTTGGCGTCGAACAAGCAGTTACGCCGCGATCCCTTTTACCCGCATGTCACTCTCGCATCTCCGCAGGGCTTTGCGTGGAACTACATGCATCGCGTCAGGCATAACCGTTGGCTCACCTTGGATGAGTCCGCGAATGGAACATTGGAATACGACGACTTGACGACTTCGGGGGACGACTTCGACTCGTGGCGGCTGGAACACAGTCTGACCAATCACCGCGGAGCCATGATCGACGCCATCAACCGGGGCGACAATCGCATTGACGTCACCACTCAAAATGTGGCGCGATTCACAATTTGGCTGCATCCGAGGATGGTTGATGTTGCTCAACCACTCACGGTCTCGGTGGACGGCACCGTGCGATTCACCGGACGCGTGAAGCCATCCCTGAAGACCGCGTTGGAATCGTACGCGCGTCGTCAGGATTGGGGGATGATCTACCCAATCAAAATCACGTTGCAGGCGAGCGACTAGCCATCAAGCATCGACCATCACCGAGTCGCCAACACGAATTCTTCCCCGCTCGATGACAATCGCGGTCAGGCCGCCGAGGCCTTTCATGGTGAGGCGGCCGCCTTGGCCGGGTTTTCGTCCATGCGCGAGCTGGGGGTGCAGGGGCCGGTCCCTTCGAGCAGCGCCTCGCCGATGCGGAAGCGGTGGCCGATTGGCGAGGTCAGCTCGATGCCGCGCACATGATGTTGCGGCGGAACAACTGCGCTCGGCGCTGGGTTCCTGGTCCCGCTGCTGCGTTGGACCGTAGGGGGTTTGACGATCCGCACGCTGCACCAATACGACGAAATCGGTTGACTGAAACCGTCACGACGTGCCGAGTCGGAGCTACGGCATCTCGTCCATCAGATCGTCATTGATGATGATGACCGTCGCAGCGGTGGGGGCACCGACTAAATAGTCGTCTCCCTCGGTCACCGTCAAAATCACAGTCTTATCAAGTTCAAAATCCAAATCGTCGATCGAATCGATGATCAACGTGGCCGTAGCAGATCCGGCCAGAAATGTCATCGTGCCCTCGACACCGTCGAATGTGTCAAATCCGACAATGTCATATTCGTCGCCAAAGAGGGCGGTCCCATCGACCGTGAAGTTGACCGTCAAGTCGCTAGTGATCGGACCAGTGCGGATGAACGTAAAAGTGGTTGTGCCCCCAACTTCGGCCATCGACGGTGCCGACACTGCGATGAGCACGCGTGGGTCATCGTTGGCGATAACACCAACAGCGAAAGTAGCCTCTTCGTCGAGGGAGTATGCCGGCGATTCACGCAGCACGAGCGTGACGAACTCATCGGGTTCGATCAGGCTGTCGGCGATCGGATCGATCGTGATTTTCTTGGTGGTCTGGCCGGCCAGGAACACCACTGTGCCGGTCAACTTGGTGAAGGTCGCGGCTCCCGACTGCGTGAAGTCTGTTCCTAAAGTGGCCGCGATGTCCAAGCCCACATCGAAAGTGACCGTCAACGCGCTTGTCTTCACGCCAGTACGAGTGAACGTGTAGACCAGATTCGCTGATCCATCTTCGGTGACGCTTCCCGCAGAAACGGAGATTCCGATTTCGGTATCGTCATCGGTGATCGTGGCTTTCGCGGAGGTCAAAGTGCCAACGATGTAATCGCTACCGGCGTCGAGTTTCAGAATTACCGTTTCGCTCAGCTCCGCTTTGGAATCGTCAGTGGGATCAATGGCCACTCTCGCAGTCGAATGACCGGGACTGAACGTCACCGAACCTTCACTGCCGCTAAACGTCTCCGCTCCGCGAACTGAGTAGTCGTCGTCAATGAAGCTCGCTGTCCCATCGACGAGGAAATTGACAGTCAAAGCGCTGTCGAGATTACCGGTTCGCTGGAAACTGAAGATTGCGTTTCCGGCCCGATTCTCGATCACGCTGGCGGACGTCACTGCGAGCGTCACGCGAGGAACTGCGTCGAGGATGACTCCCGTCGCTGACGCTGAGTCGACGACGGTGTATCCCTGTGACTGTCTCAAAGTCAGCGTGACGAACTCAGGGACTTCGGTAAGCGTGTCAGCGATCGGATCAATTGTGATGGTCTTTTTGGACTGGCCGGCAGTAAATGACAACTTGCTGAAGTATCCCTTGAACTTGTCAGCTCCGCTCTGAGTGAAGTCGGAGTTCACCGTGGCGTCGCCGCTCACACTGAAGTCAACCGTTAACGCACCCAGCGCACCAGTTCGAGTGAATGTGTAAATCAGGTTTGCTTTACCGTCTTCAGCAACTGCGATGGAGAACGGATCGCCGGTGGCAGACACAGCGACCGAAATCTCGGAGTCGTCATTCGCGATCGTGGCTTTCGCGGAAGTCGATGTCCCCAGCAAGTAACCCGTGCCTTCGGCCAAGGTCACGATCACCGACTCATTGGGCTCCAGCACCTGATCGCCCCTCGGATCCATTGTGATCGTTGCAGTGGCTTGCCCCGCCTCGAACACCACGAGGCCGGCAGCAAACAACCCCGCTTCAGACGTGTTGTAGTCCTCACCGAAAGTGGCATCCCCGCCGACGGTGAAGTTCACGACTAACGCGTCGGTGACCGGAGCAGTCCGTGTGAACCGATAGGTGGCGTTTGCGGTTCCATTCTCCGCCACGCTTGCCGGACTGACTGCCACCGAAACACGCGGCATCGTGCTGAGCAATGTGCGGTCTTCCAACGGCTCAACGCTCCCAACGATCGCCGCAGGAATTCGCGATGCGATTCCGAGCGCCAGATGACTCCGCCGTCCTCGGGATTGGTGCCTCAAAGTGTGAAATTGCTTCAGCCACGACAGCAGCAACATCATTCAGCCTCCACGTCTTGTCGATCGAGATTCGCCGGAATTTCACATGATCCGAGAAGGCCTGTCGCGTCTGGCAAGCCACGGCTGACACAGCCTTGGCACTGAAAAAATCGGACCGACAAACCACTCAATCCGGGGCGGGGAGCCAGCCTATTAGGGGCCGCGTTCGTGTCAACTCGACATTTTGTGAATCAGCATGGTCTTTTCGGATCACGACGTCAGTCGTTCTGATTATCGTGCCAAGGCGCTGGGAAAACGGTCAGTCGACGGCCAGAAGAGCGGGATCAATGTCATGGTGCCGGGGGCGGCCGGCTGAAGTTGAGTTCAACCACGTCGTTCGACTTCACGCCTCAGCCGTCAGTGAGTCGCCCAGGCGAATTCGTCCCGGCTGAATGACCCTGGCGGTCAGGCCGCCGAGGCCTTTCATGGCGAGTCGCCCACCTTCGCCGAGGTTTTCGTCCATGCGCGAACAGGGCGTGCAGGGGCCGGTTCCTTCGAGCAACGCTTCGCCGATGCGGAATCGGTGGCCAATCAGCGAAGTCAGCTCGATGCCGCGGACGACGATGTTGCGGCGAAACAGCTCCGGGCTGATGGAGTCTCGGCCGGTATTGGCCGCGATCACGGCGAAGTGCTCTGACTGAATCAGCGTGACTTGTCGCTCGCCGCCCGGCTTCTTCTTGGAGTGATAGTCGCCGTCAATGCCCGTGCCGACCGCGACGGTGACTTCGTCGCGCGGCTCAATCGGCTGGCGGTTGCCGGAGCTGATGCCGATCCATTCGACGC
Source organism: Candidatus Kuenenia stuttgartensis (assembly GCA_945904015.1). GTDB lineage: Bacteria > Planctomycetota > Planctomycetia > Planctomycetales > Planctomycetaceae > SXKJ01. Next base: position 12,527 of record CAMDPK010000125.1, read on the forward strand.
GGGGAGCGGAATGCGATTGGTGATTGGTCATTGGCTGTTGGCTATTGGTCATTGGAGGTAGAAATCACAGGGCATCGTCCGTGTGCCCAGAGATCGTGGTCGTCGTTTGAATTCCGACCGACGATCCAGACGGAGTTTGAGAATTCCAATCACAAATAGCCAATAGCCAATCACCAATGACCAATCCAATTCAACTTCTGACCGGCATGACCGTCCGCTCTGCTTGTCGGGACGGCTCTTGGACGAAGCCAACCTGCGGACTTGCCGACGGATTTGCACAGGCGAATCTCGTCGTGCTGCCGAAGGCGTTGGCATTCGATTTCTTGTTGTTCTGCCAGCGAAACCCGAAGCCGTGTCCGTTGCTCGATGTCACCGAGCCTGGCGATCCGGTGCCGCATCACGTCGCGCCGGATGCTGACTTGCGAACCGATCTGCCGCGCTACCGAATTTGGCGGAATGGCGAACTCGTTGATGAGCCGACCGACATTGCACGCTACTGGCAGGACGACTTCGTGAGCTTCGTCATCGGCTGCTCGTTCACGTTCGAGTCCGCGATGTTGCGAGCAGGCTTGCCGGTCAGGCACATTGAACTCGGCGTCAACGTGCCGATGTTTCGGACGAACATCGCGTGCCGTTCGGCCGGAGCGTTTCATGGGCCGCTGGTCGTCTCGATGCGTCCGCTGACTCCGAGCGACGCCGTGCGAGCCGTGCAAATCACGTCGCGATATCCGTCGGTGCATGGTGCTCCGGTTCACATTGGCGATCCGTCGGCCATCGGCATCACAGACATTTCAAAGCCCGACTTTGGCGATGCAGTGCCGATTCACGCCAGCGAAGTTCCGGTGTTCTGGGCCTGTGGCGTGACGCCCCAAGCGGCGATCATGGCCGCGAAGCCCCCGCTGGTCATCACGCACAGCCCCGGCTGCATGTTCGTCACCGACGTCCGCGACGAAGAGCTAGCCGTCGGCTGAATGGAGTTAGCGGTCGGCAAAAAGTCCCTCTCCCACCGGGAGAGGGTGGCCGAAGGCCGGGTGAGGGACGGTCGGCGTTTGACGCTCGAAGCCGATCCCGCTCGACCCGATGCGCGATGAATCTCAACTCTTGCTTGCGTCCCTCACCCTAGCCCGCTCCCAAAGGGAGAGGGGACTCTCCAACTCTGCCGGCGAGAACTCCTCTTTCGGAGGGTGCAACGACCGAATTTGAAAATTGTCCCAGACCAGAGCGAAGACTGCACACGATTCGCCGTCGCTGAGGACTGGTTGGCTTTCCCAAAAACCACGACACGATCCTTGCGGTGGATCGTCGCGCAATCGCGTTTGGCACTCGCGGCAGATCAAGCCATACGGGCTGGGCTGATCCTCCGGCAACTGGTGTTCGAGGCATCGGGTCTGAGTGGCGATGCTGCTCATCACGACTGTTCCGAGTCCAATGAAATCAGAGAATGAACTTGCTCAAATCTTCGTTCTGCATGATGTCTTGCAGCTTCTTGCGGACGTAATCGCCGTCGATGGACAGCGACTTCTTCTTCACGTCGGGAGCTTCAAAGCTGATGTCTTCCAGAAGGCGTTCGAGGATCGTGTGCAGGCGGCGTGCTCCGATGTTTTGCGTCGTCTGATTGACTTGATGAGCGATGTCGGCGATCGCATCGATGCCGTCTTTCGTGAACTTGAGTTTGACGCTGTCAGCTCCCAGCAAGTCTTGATATTGCCGAGTCAGCGAGGTCTGCGGCTCGGTGAGGATGCGGACGAAGTCGTCGCGGGTGAGCGGTTGCAGTTCGACGCGGATTGGAAAACGGCCTTGCAGTTCGGGCATCAAGTCGGAAGGACGCGAGCGGTGAAACGCACCAGCCGCGATGAACAGGACTTGGTCAGTTTTGACGTAGCCGTATTTTGTTTGGACCGTCGTCCCTTCGATGATCGGCAGTAAGTCGCGTTGGACCCCTTGGCGGCTGACGTCCGGGCCGCGCGATTCCTCACCGCCGCAAATTTTGTCGAGTTCGTCGATGAAGATGACGCCGTGCGTTTCGGCCAGCTTCACGGCCTCCTCGTTGATCGCGTCCTTGTCCATCAGTGATTCGAGTTCCTGCTCGAGCAGAATCTCGCGAGCCTTGCGAACGGGCGCGGAACGGTGTGACGTCTGCTTCGGCCCGATCTTTTCGAACAGGTTTTGCAGGTCCATCTCCATCTGCTCCATGCCGCCGATGTTCGACATGACGTGGACCGGCATCAAGCGTGACTCGATCCGCAGTTCGACTTCTTTGTCTTCGAGTTCACCCGCTCGCAACTTCTCGCGGAAGCGTTCGCGAGTGCGACTGCTACGATCGGCGGCACGTTCCTGTTCAGCCTCGCTCAGGTCGTCGCCGTCGTTGCCCGCGCGTTCTCCCGTCGCGGCCTTGATGAGGAGTTCGAGTGGCTCCATCTTCGGCGAGTTCTTTTTTCGCGAGGAGGTGGGCGCTGGAATCAGCAGATCGAGCAGCCGCTCTTCGACTCGGCGTTGAGCTTCTTCCTGGACGGTGCTCCGTTTCTTCTCGCGGACCATGGCGATGGCCGCCTCGACGAGATCGCGGACCATGCTTTCGACATCACGGCCGTAGTAGCCGACTTCGGTGTACTTCGTCGCTTCGATCTTGATGAACGGGGCATCGGACAGCTTCGCGAGTCGGCGCGAGATCTCAGTTTTGCCGACGCCGGTCGGGCCGATCATGATGATGTTCTTCGGCGTGATGTCGCGGCGGACCTCTTCAGGAAGCTGCTGCCAGCGCCACCGATTTCGCAGCGCGATGGCGACAGCACGCTTCGCCGGATCCTGGCCGATAATGTATTTGTCGAGTTCCGCAACGATCTCGCGCGGTGTCAGCGCTTGCACGGGAATTCCTCCAGAGTCAGATTCTCATTCGTGTAGATATCGAGTTCGGCCGCGATTCGCATGGCTTCCGTGACGATCTCGCCTGCCGAGAGTTTGGAATTCCGAGCCAACGCTCGCGCCGCCGCGATGGCATACGGCGAGCCGCTGCCGATGCCGAGCACTCCGTCGGTCGGCTGAATGACGTCGCCAACTCCGGTGATCAGCAGCGAGTGCTCATCGTTAGCGACGATCAGCATCGCCTCCAGCCGTCGCAGCATCCGGTCGGTGCGCCAGTCGCGAGCCAATTCCGTGGCTGCTCGTGGCACGTTATTCGGGTAATCCTTGAGCTTGGCCTCGAACCGCTCCATCAAAGCGAACGCATCGGCCGTTGAGCCGGCGAATCCGACGAGCACCTTCTTATCCAGCAGCCAGCGAATCTTTTTCGTGTCGGCCTTGAGGATCGTCGTGCCGTGAGTCACTTGCCCGTCGCCCCCCATCGCGCATTGGCCGTTGTGCCGCACGCAGAGGATCGTCGTCGAATGCCATTCCGCCCGTTTGCTCATCGAAGTTCCCTTTTTGTTGGCCGATTTCGTCTCGCAAGTTAGAGCGAGTCGTTCGCTTTCGCAAACGCGGCTTCCGAAAAGTAGGAGCGCAAACAAAAGCCCGGCTTCTGTGAGAAGCCGGGCGAAATTGCGTCAACGTCTGTTGTCTGATCGTCAGCTCTTCGCCATGCCGATGTTGATGTAGGCGTGAACGTGCGGTGCGCCGCGGAAGTGCCAGACGAACGACGGGCCTTCGACGCGCCAGATGTCCCAGACTTTGTCGCTCCCCAAGTCGCCTTGCTGATAGAACGCCATGTGCAGTTTGTCGAGACCACCGGAGGCTTTCACGATCTCCATGACTTCATCGACGTCTTCTTGGCGGTACGGAGCCAGCAGCATCTGGATCGTCTTCGTGACGAGTTGCTTCTGATCCGCGCTGAGTTGTCCGACGCCAATGCCGGGGAACGCGCCTTTGTCACCTTGCAGAGCGACGGCCGCTTCGCCGGGAGCCTTCTCGACCAGAGCAATCTTGGCCTGATTCGCGTCGAGCGCTTTGAAGACTTCATTCACTTGCTTCGTCTGATAGTGGTAGATGTTGTCCTTCGGGGTCTCTTCGCCGTGCCCATAGATGATCGGACCACCGAACGCGGCTTTGTCGACGCTGTTGCCATCGGCTCGCAACGTGAGATGCCGGCCGGTGAGTTCCCACTCGCACGCGCCGCCCGGTTCGCCGAACATCGCCACGCTGAATTCGTCGAGTCCGCCGGCGTCTTCGTCCATCTGCTTCTTGAGACGCTCGTAGCCCTCTTCCGAAGTCACGCCGCGGATGATCTCGCTGATGACCGCTTGCTGATCCTTGTTGAAGAAGTCGCTGCCGATCTTCGGCTTGGTGATGTGCCAGTTCGCGTTGATCTTCTGTCGCAGTTCATGCTCGAACGGGAAACAAATCGTTTTCTTTTGCTCGGCCGACAGCGCGGCGAAGAAGCGACCGACAGCGGACTCGGCGGTACTCTTCGCCGTGGGAGCCGCGAACAGTCCCGCCTGTCCCACGAGCATCGGCATCGCGACACCTGCCAGAGTCGCCGCACCGGTGGTCTTCAAAAACGAACGACGATCAAACGATTCGCAATCCGGGCACGAGGAAGGTGAGCGATTCATGGGAGGTCTCCGTGAGCAAAGGAAGGTTTGGGGCCGGGCTGAGGCCATCGTTAGTGGTACGGCTTACGTTCCGCGCGGCCGGAAGTCAAATCCCACGCAGATTGCGGTAGTGGTGCAGTTTTGCGAGCGGGGGACGTCAGTTCTCCGAGTGATCCCGCCTAAATTCTGGTGGGATTCACATCCCCCGCTCGCCAATCTGTACCACCACGCAGATTGCACCGGGTTATCAACCCCCTTTTCAAAGAGTGTGAACTCGTGGCAGAATCTCTGACGATGTGATCCGAGCCCAACCGCGAGACCTCTTGATGCCGACCGCGAATCGTCGATCCTGTCTGACCTCTCGCCGAGATGTTCTTCGCATCGGCGGTCTCGGAATGCTGGGGCTCTCGTTGCCTCAACTTCTGGAAGCGGAGCAGCACGCCACGCATCGACCGCGAGCGAAGTCAGTCGTCTTCTATCAGCATTACGGTGCTCCGTCGCAGTTGGAGTCGTTTGATCCCAAGCCCAAAGCACCCGACGAAGTGCGCGGTGAGTTCGGGGCCATTGAAACGTCGGCTCCAGGTTTTCGAGTCAGCGAGATCATGCCGCGGATCGCTCGTGTGTGCGACCGATTGACCGTGGTGCGGTCGATGAATCATCGCACGGCGAATCACAATCCGGGCGTCTATCTGTCGATCACCGGGCGGACTTCGGTTCGCGATCAAGTGCAGGTCGGAGCCTCGCAAGACGACTGGCCGCATTACGGAGCTGTGCTGTCGAAGCTCGCGCCGGGGACCGGCTCGGTGCCGGATGCCGTGCAGTTGCCGCACTACGCCTTCGATCAGATTTTCCGCTGCCCCGGCCAGACGGGCGGGTTCCTCGGCAGTGCGTTCGATCCGCTGGTCATCGCTCGCGATCCGAGCGCCGCCGACTTCCGGCTCTCCGAATTCGATCTCTCCGTTAGCAGCGAACAACTGGCCGATCGGCGTCGGCTACTGGAATTCATCGACCGCCAGAGCGAAGCCACCGAACGCGCCGTCGAGCGTACTGCGTTCCGTCAGTGGAACAGCTTCCACGACCGAGCATTCTCGCTGTTGACCTCGCCCAGCATGAAGCGCGCGTTCGATCTCTCGCAAGAGCCGGCTCATGTTCGCGACTGGTACGGCCGCCACAAGACAGGGCAATCGCTGCTCGCCGCGCGGCGATTGGTCGAGGCGGGCGTGAAGTTCATCACCGTCTTCAGCGGTTCAAATCCTGGCGACGGTTGGGACACGCACACCGACAACTTCAATCGCTTAAAGAAGACGCTGATGCCTCCTGAAGACCAAGGCTTCGCGGCGTTCATCGAAGACCTCGACCAGCGCGGTCTGCTGGCCGACACGCTGGTCGTGTGGTGCGGCGAGTTCGGTCGCAAGCCGTACATCGGTCGCCCGAACCCGGTCGTCAACAACATCGGCCCCGGCGGCCGAGACCACTGGCCGCAGTGCTACTCGATCGTTCTCGCCGGAGCCGGCGTGAAACGCGGCTTCGTCTACAGCGAAAGCGACCGCCTCAGCGAGTACCCCGCCTCCAACCCGCACAGCCCCGGCGACCTCGCCGCCACGATCTTCTCCAGCCTCGGCCTCAACCCACACGCTCATATTCACGACCGCGATGGTCGGCCGTTCCCGCTGGCGGATGGCGAACCAATCGAAGGCGTGTTTTAGGCTTGGAAGCCCAGGCGGTGATTCGCGAAACATTCAAGTCATGAATTACCGATTGCGCTGGTTGAACGGCGTGGGCCAATAAGAATCGATGTTCTGTTTGGATTTGGCTCCAACATGATCATTCACGGCGATGCCGGAGGTCGTGGCCGTAACCTTGAACCGATATTCATGGCATCGCAGAACGCTTCTTCAATTCTGATCTTGAATTTCAGAATCGCACCAATCCCTACGAAACTCCGTTTCACTTGGCTCCGGTTGAGGGTGTACGAAACAGAAAAGGTTTCATGCCATGTTTGAAGATGTTGTCCGATGGCTTCGTCGAATCAGAGAGAATTCGAGGAGCCGACCTGCAACCACGCGGCGGCGAAACGTGCAGTGCGCGGAAACGCTGGAGTCGCGGCGATTGCCGGCCTTCATCACAGTGACGACCTTAAGAGACTTGGTCAGTGACACGGACGGAAAGACCTCGCTGCGGGAAGCCATTACGCAGGCGAACGCAACGGGGGAAGCGGACGAAATTGCGCTCCCAGCCGGCACCTATCGAATCTCACGCTCAGGGCGAAACGAGGATCTAAATAGCACGGGCGATTTAGACATCGTCGGATCGTTGACGATTCGCGGAGCGGGACAAGGTCGGACGGTCATCGATGGCCAGCGGTTCGATCGAGTGTTTCAGGTGCATGGCACTGAAGCATTGGCGGCTGATGTTGTCCTGGAGGGTCTCACCATTCGTGGCGGCTACGCGCGGTCTGGCGCTGTCGGCGCGGCGATTCTGGTCGAGGGCGACAGCGATCTGCTGTCCAGCCTCAGTCTGGTTCAAGTCACGCTGAAGCAAAACCTTGCTGGCGGTCATGGAGGAGCGTTGGCGGTCCAAATCGCTAAGGCGGTTGTCGATCAGTGCGAGATTTCTGGCAACATCGCGCTTGGGGACGGCGGCGGAGTTTGGTCTCCCGATGGCGGCCTCGTGTTGATGGACTCGACGGTGAGCGGCAATTTGGCTCATCGCAATGGCGGCGGTTTGGCAACTGCTGACGTCATCCTGGTGAATGCCACGTTGAGCGGAAACCGTGCGTTCCAGGCAGGTGGCGCACTGTTTGCGACACGTTCGCTGGCGGCCGAACATGTCACCGTGACGGGTAACCACGCACGACTCGGTGGTGGGATTTTTTCCCAGGCCCAAGCGGCGGAACTCCGCAATTCGATCGTGGCTCAGAATCGCGCGACCAACACGGCTCGCGGGCACGATGTCAACGGCGTCTTCATGAGCTTGGGACACAATTTGATTGGAATCAATAACGGTGCGGCCAATAGTTTCCCTGTGGTCAATGCGATCGGAGATTTGGTTGGGACTTCGTCGGGGCGGCTCAATCCCAGGCTCGGCTCGCTGGCCAGCAATGGCGGTTCGACCAAGACTCACAAACTGCTCACCGGCAGTCCGGCGATCGACGCGGCAACCAATCGAGACAGCCTCGTCACCGATCAGCGCGGTTTGCCTCGCGGCGTGGATGGGAATCGCGATCGAGTCTCGGTCAGCGACATCGGCGCATTCGAGCTCATTTTGGAAGGCTGGAGTGAATCCGCCCGATTGGGTTCACCCACGCTGACCTATCAGCAACTCCATCAGGACGTGCTGATCAACGCCGATTATTGGGAACTGCAACCACGCATTCTCGGCGCGGGTTTGGGATTCACCGACATTCTCGGTCTGCCCGGATTGCTGTCGACCAACGTGTCCGTTCAAGAGGCGGCGGTTCGTCGTGCTGGCGGAGGTTGGAACGACGTCAATGTGTCCGATCAAGCCAGCGTGGACATTCGAGCTCGCGCATCCGCCGCGTCGCCGGCCGCAGTGGCGATCAGTTATGGATGGCCGGTGCTGTTTTCCGATGGATTTCCAATCGAGTTCAGTTGGCCCGTTCGCCCCAGCACGGTTGACGCGACCGACTTCGTGGTGACGCTGAACACCGGCGAACAAGTCCAACCGAAAGTGGCCTCGGTGTTCCCCAACTTTGAGTACAACGAACGCAGCACCGTGGTGATTTTCGGAAGTTTCGGAAATCGTCTGCCGCCGCAACATGTCGGTGCCGTGTATCCCGTGCGATTGGAGATCGCGACCGATGACACGCCGCTGGAATTGATCGGTCCCGCCGGCACCGTGCAGTCCGCCGTGGGATTTACGTTCGGAGATGGCTCAACGCCGATGACAGCGTATCAAGCCAACTCCGGACCAACACTCGTGGCCGCCAAGCTCAGCCGTATGTCCGTCGAGGGCGAAGGTGGTCCCAATTTCTTCAACGGCAACATGCCGAACGACGGCGTCGCGTTGTACGGAGACCAGGCCCAATACCGCCTGCGCGTGGTGACGACGGGAGGCTTCTCTCCCGACGGAGTTCGCAGCCTCTTCCCCACGGAGTTCGCCCGCTACTTCCAAGTGCGCGCGGTAACGCAGACTGGCGAGGAGTTGCGGCTGACTCAGACCAATGTGGCTTACGAAATCAATGGCGGCTCGTTGACAATTTTGGGGCTTGCGGAACTTGGACTCAAACAGGATCAGTACGACGACGCCTACGTTGAAGACCACGACAACCAGATCGACATCATTCTGTCCGGCGACGAGTCGGCGATCCGCGCGATCACTCACGTTCTCATTCCAGCCAGCGGCAATTACACTCCGTTCTTGAATCCGGGTGGACCTGGAAATGACCCCTCACGCGGTGTCATTTACACCCAACCGGGGCCGCTAACTCTGCAACCGGTGATCTTGGCCCTCGATGATCCGTGGACGGTCACGTTGATACCCGGATGAGACGAGGGATGCATCGCAAGAATCTGTCACTCGCGCGGGAACGCAGAACGCCGAAAGACCAAACTCTCACGCCAAATAACAGCGACAGCATGATTCGTTAGGTTGGCTGGCTCATCAACGCGAGTCCGGGACAATCGCGACGATTGTCGAGAGGACTTCTCCAACCGGCGCGAGTAGAATTGATTGACAGCTGGTATCTCGCCCTTACGAATCAGGGTCAAGAAGTTCGATGAATTCCGCCATGCCGTACTCTCGCCGCGAAATGCTTTCTCGATCTGGTCTCGGCTTCGGTTCGATCGGGCTGGCGAGCGTTCTGCAGCAGACCGGGCTCTTGCAGTCGACGGTTGCGAACGCGGCTGGTGGCACGCTCAATCCGCTCGCGCCGAAGCATCCGCATTTTCCGGCGAAGGCGAAGCGCGTCATTCATCTCTTCATGAATGGCGGGCCATCGCATGTGGACACGTTTGACCCGAAGCCGGCGCTCGACAAATACCACGGCCAAGAATTGCCGTTCAACTTGCCGACCGAGCGAAAGACGGGGGCCGCGTTTCGTTCGCCGTTTCGGTTTCGGAAGTACGGCGAGTCGGGGATCGAAGTCAGCGAACTGTTCGAGCACACCGCCCAGCACATCGACGACATCGCCGTGATTCGCTCGATGCAGGCGGACGTGCCGAATCACGAGCCGTCGCTGTTGCTGATGAACTGCGGCGAGCCGCGCCTCGTGCGGCCGAGCTTCGGATCGTGGATGACCTACGGACTCGGCAGCGAGAACCAAGACTTGCCCGGCTTCATCGCGATGTGTCCCGGTGGCTATCCGATTCAAGAGTCGCAGAACTGGCAAGCGGGCTTTCTGCCCGGCGTCTATCAAGGAACGTACATCGACACGAAATCGACCGAGATCGAAAAACTGGTCGAGAACATCCGCAACCCGCATCTCAGCGTGAAGCAACAGCGGCGGCAGCTCGACCTGTTGCAAGAGTTGAATCGCCGGCATCAACAGCAGCGGCCGGGGGACGCGCAGCTTGAGGCTCGCATCCAATCGTTCGAGCTGTCGTTCCGAATGCAGCGCGACGCCGAAGAGGCGTTCGACGTCAGCCGCGAGCCGAAGCACATCCTCGACGCTTACGGCCCCGGCACGCAGGCTCGGCAGATTTTGATTGCTCGGCGATTGATCGAGCGTGGCGTCCGCTTCGTCCAAGTCTGGCACGGCGAAGGGCAGCCGTGGGACAACCACGACGACATCGAAGTCAATCACCGCCGGCTCGCCAAGCAATGCGATCAAGCGATCGGCGCGTTGCTGACCGACCTCAAGCAAAGCGGGTTGCTCGAAGAGACGCTGGTCATCTGGGGCGGCGAGTTCGGCCGCACGCCAACCGTGGAACTTCCGAAGACCGGCTCGAACGCCGGCAAGATCAACGGCCGCGACCACAATCATCACGGCTTCACGATGTGGCTGGCCGGCGGCGGCGTGCGCGGCGGCTACGTCCACGGAGCCACCGACGAATTCGGCTTCAAAGCGGTCGAGCACCCGGTCCACGTCCACGACCTGCACGCCACGCTGCTGAAACTCCTCGGCTTCGACCACGAGCGCTTCACCTACCGCTACGCCGGCCGCGACTTCCGCTTGACCGACGTGCATGGCAAAGTCGTGCAGGAGTTGATCGCGTGAGC
>CAMDPK010000126.1 GCA_945904015.1 Candidatus Kuenenia stuttgartensis
TCGCCGTTTTCCTGGCGATGCCGGTCGCCGTGCCGGAAGAAATTCTGGCTGACGAGGATCGGCACCTTATCGGCGGCGGGCTGAGCGGCTTTGACCTCTTCATGGAAGACGATCATCGGGCTGCCGGCCGCGAGCGTCATCTGCGGGCCATCGAATTTCGATTCATGCTTCGCCGGCTCGAACGGCAGATCGAGCACCGCCAGCGCGAGCATCATCTCCGTGAAGTTGCGGCTTGCATCCGCGATGTTGGTGGAGAGGAACGGTTTCGTCGGATCGTGCTGAGCGTAGTCGCGCCAGAACGAGTTGACCGTGATGAGAGCGGGATTCTGCTCGGCGATGGCGAGGTGGTAGTAGTTGTTCTCCGCCCATTCCTTGGTCGGGTCCATCTTGCGGTAAAGCTGGCGAACTTCGGCATTGCGACCGTCTTCGTCGAAGAACGGAACGTGCGCCAGTTCGACCGATTCCAGCGTTTTGTCAAATTTGCCATTGGAGTCCTTCTTATCTGCCAAGGCTCCCGAGCGTTTTGACAGTGCATCCTGTGGCTTGCCATCGCGAGCGAGTCCTCGCCGCAAACGATCGACCCCGGCTTCTTCCTTGGCCTTCTCGCGGAGTCCCAGTTGCTTGCCGGCCTTCTTACTTTCGGCTTGATCGCCCGCCATCACCCCAAACCCCGCCAAATTTCGGTTAGACGGTGCCCCAGCCGCACCGCCAGCCGCGACCGGAGCCGGGGCCGGCATGTCGGCCGCGAGCTTCTCGAACATCACTTCCGATTCCTTCAGTTGCCGACCGAGATTCGACTTCAAGCCGATGCCGTCGTCGGTCTCCAGCGAGCTCCCCTTCGCCGCCGTGTCGAACAGCAACAAGAAGCGGTCGATGTTCGTCGGCTGCAACTTGAACAGCTCGTCGATGTGCCGCGAGGTCTTCGGTCCCTCGCCGTTGATGTGCTGGGCGAGGAACACTCGCTCGGCCACGTTGAGCTGCCCGTGAGACCACGGTTGCAAGAACGGATCGACCTTGTCGTCCAGCAGCCAGCGGTCGAGGAACGTCTTGTCCTTCTTGTTCGCGAGGTACGGCTTCACCACCGCGTTGAAGAACTTCGGATCTTTCTTGGCGAGGAACACATTCAACTCGTGGCAGGCAAACTTCGAGTATTTCTCCTTCTGCTCCTCCGGCTTGAGCTTCGGCCAGTTGAGCAGGAACGAGAACTCGGCCAACTTCGGATCGTGCGTCAGCGTCGTGAACAACAGATAGACCCGCGCGAGACTGTCATACGCCTCGAACTTCGACGTGGCGATGTCTGCCAATGTGAACGGCTGCCAGGCCCCGACCAGACTGATTCGCTTCTGCTGCGTGAAATGTTTTTTGCTATCAAGCCCGTTCGCCAGCCGCAGATCAATAAACGTCGATTTCGGTTCGTCCAACGCAACGCTCCGCCACGTCGTGCTCAGCGGATCGCAGGCGACGACGTGCAGATGCTGATGCGCACCAAGCAGATCGCGTTTCAACACGATCTTGCCATCCTTGTCCGGCACAAGGTTCACGAACACGGCCGACGCTTCCGCCAGGAAGTCGAGATTCGCGAAGTCTCCGCCGCGTGCAACCCCTGCCGCTTGCACCTCACCGCGCGCTGCTGCCCGCGGATCTGCGGCACCTTTGGCCGCGAACTCATCACCGACGGCAGCCAGTTGCTCGCCTGTCTCGGTCGAACGCAGCACCCACGGATTGAGCAACAGCGACGGCCGCTCCAGCGTGTTGCCCGGAAACTTCTTCGCGTACTTGCGGTCGATGATGTACCGGTACTCGTCCCCGATGTTGCGGCCGGCCAAATAAACCGACTCAGCCGGCGACGTGCGGATCGCATACGGCTCGGCCTGCGTGATCTTCGCGAGATGATTCCCCGCCGGAAACGCCGGCGCGAACCGCGTCGCGAACAAATGCACGCGAGCAAACTTGTTCGCGTTGCTGAGCTGGATCACCAGTTCCTTGTCGTCCGCTTTGACGCTCTCAATCTGCAACGCCAGAAGCGGTCGCGTTTCAAGCTGCCTCACATTGCCGAGCACATATCCGTGCTTCGCCTCGCCGAGTGCGATGCGAATGCGGACGTGCCGATTCAACGACTTGAGCCACAGGTCATAGTCCCCTTCCTTCAACCCGCTGATCGTGATGAGGCCGTTCTTGATCGAGAGATTATCGAAGCGATCGGTGAGGAATGAATCGCCGCGCAGTTCGAGGAGAGACAACTGTGTTCGTAGGTTGGGCACTCCTGCCCGACCCTTCGCGTTCTCACCATTCGGGTCGGGCAAGAGTGCCCAACCTACGAACGGCAGCGTCAGCACTTCGCCGACTCGGCCGTGTAGCGATTGCGAATAGACGTGCTCGTCCGGCCGGATCAGCCAGGCGTGCTGAGTTCCCTCCGGCCCGGTCGCCGTGATCGCCACGATGTCTTCAAGCTGGCCGAGCGACACTCGGCCGGCCTTGTCGGACTTGAACGTCAAATGCTTCGGGTCGCGGAAGTCGCGGTGCTTGACCACGATTTGTATCGGCCGCGACGTTTTCGGCTCGCCCGTCTTGCCGAGCAGTTCCACCAAGTAGTCGCTCGCCGTGCGCAGCAAGTGCAGGTCTTCGATCTTGTCCGTCCGGTCCATCTCATTGAGCGCGAACGATTCATTCGCGGCGAGCGCGATTGTCTGATTCGTGCTGAGCACTTTGACCTGCCCGATCAACTGGAAGCTCAGCGACTGCGTGCGCGGCGGAACCGAAAACTCGTGCGTCGATTCGCGGTCCTCGAACAATTTGAAATTCGGGATCTCCGTCGAGGACGCGACACCGTCGTGATCGGTCGAAACGATTTGCAGTTTGACTTGCTCCAGCAACTTCGTGCTGACCGGCGTCCCGTTCAACGTGAGTTGCGGCCGAACGACGACTGTCGCTTTCTTGCGGCTGAGCAGCGATTCGCGATCGACGAAGATGCCGGCCGACAACGCGAACGCTTCCCCTTCGTGCTGGAAGTAATCGAGACACGCGAACTCGCCCCGGACGAGGACCATTGGTTGCCGGCTCGGCTGATGCGTGAACGGGACGGTGATCTCACCTGCCTTGTCGGCGACGTATTCGTGCCCGCTCAGCAGGATGCGAGCGTCATCGACTTTCTGATTCTTCTCGTCGAGGACCGTGAAAACTTGCCCGGCGGTTCCCGTCTTCGCGAGGAATTTCAGTTTCCCTTTGCGGATCAACGCTCGGCTGCTGCGGCCGTTGCCGATGAAATCGACGACGTACACGCCCGGCTTCTTGAGTTCCGGGAACTCGAAGCGGCGACGGACTCGGCGGAACGATGTGTCGTTATAGGTGTGCGTGGTCTCGCGATTGGCGACCAGGCCGTCGAGGTTCACGTCGGTGTCTACTTCGCGCAGTTGCTCGCGATAGAAATTCTTGGTGTTGATCTCGAACACCTTCACGATCAACGTGCCGACGCTCTTGACGTGCAGGTCCAGCGCAACCGGCTCATCGGCCGAGTACGTCGTGCGATTCGTCGGATCGAATTCGATCTCGACCCGCTGCTTGAGTTGCTGGAAGAGTTCGGCCGGCAGCATCGCCGCCCACTGCTCCGGCTCGCCGAGCCCGTTGAGGATCTTCGTTTCGACAAAGAGATGTTTCAGATAGATGTCGTTGATGAACGGCTCGAACTCTTTGGCGTTCGCGGCGTCCAACAAGAAATGTTGCAGGTAGCTGCGAACAAGCGGCTCGTCATTCGCAACCGGCGGCAACAGCGTCCCCGGCCGCAAGTCGATGCTGACGTCAGCGGGGAATTGCTTCCGCGCCTGCGATTCCGCCATCGCCTTCGACAAGTACCCGACCGGCCGAGGCAATTGCAGGTAAGCCAGGAAGCGATCCTTATCGAGCTTGCCGAGCGACCGATCTAGCCACAACCGGTGATACAACGTCTGCGCTTTGATCGAGTTTTGAGCCGGAGGCAGTTTGCTGACGAACGCCCACAACCGGTCGAGATACGCCGTCATCGCCTTCGAGTCGTGCTGCCAATCTTCATCCGGCCCCGGCTGCAATCGGACCAGCGATGCGACAACCCAATGTTGATTCGTGATGAGGTCCGGCTTCGATTTCAGTAGCTCATCAAGCTGCGCCTGCGTCAGCAACCGATGAATGTTGAACTGCCCGAAGCCACCAGAATTCGGATGCCCGAAGTCGTCGAGGATCAACTTCGTCAGCGGGGCGTAATCCGGCCGAGTCAACCGCGAAATCAAATGCCGCCGCCGATCCCCATCCAGCTTTTCGTTGACCAGCCAATCGAACGACGCATCCGTGAAGCCTTCGGTATTCGGCTGCTGCAACGCTTGCTGCATCCACGTCGCGCGCAAGATCCACTGCGGATCAAGCTTCGTCGGCAGGTTCGGCTCGACACCAAGTTCTTCCTTCTGATGCCCGAAGTTCACCCCCAGCTTGTTGCGGAGGAACTCCAACGTCTTCTGCGGATTCTTGTCGTAGGTCAGCAACGCCTGCCGCGCGAGGATTTCGTTGACGCGCTGCGTGTGTCCGATCTTCTGAATCCACTGCGTGACGAGCGGCTCGACCTTGTCGAACTGCTCGGCCTGCTGCGCGTGCAGGCAGTGGAAGTAATAGAAATCTTCGGTCCCCGGCACGAGCTGCTTCAGCGGCACACTTCGATCTGGTGCCAACGCAAATTCTTCGATGAAATTGATCTCTCCGCAGTGAGCCGTTCTGGCTCCAACCGTCCCCAATCCAACCACCAATGCCACGCTGACCGCTCGCAACCAATGAGACCAACGCATGGGAACCCTCGCTGTTTGAGCCGACAATCATCCTGGAGAAAGGACGTGCCAAGAGGTGGCCGCCTTAGATTTAGTTCCCGCGGATTCTACAGATGCCGCGACTGCCGTCTCTGGGAGTCGTCGACTTCTGCCAGAAGACGGCGCGATCCGACGAAAAAAGCCCGGCTGGTGGCCAGTCGGGCTTTCGTGTGTTTGAGAGGCGAACGGCTTCGACCTACTTGAACAATCCAGCCGCTCGCATCTTGCTAGCGTTGCCGGCTTGGCCGAAGGCGACCATGCGGGCGATGCAGACTTTCTTCATCGCCTCGCGAGCCGGCTTCATGAAATCGCGTGGGTCGAACTTGTCCGGAGTGGTCATCATGACCTGGCGCACCGCGGCAGCCATCGCGATGCGGTTGTCGGTATCGACGTTGATCTTTCGCACGCCGTGCTTGATGCCGCGCTGAATTTCTTCGACCGGCACGCCCCATGACTGCTTCATGTCGCCGCCATATTTGCGGAGCAGGTCGGTCAATTCCTGCGGCACGGACGAACTGCCGTGCATCACGATATGCGTGTTCGGCAGACGGCGATGAATCTCTTCGATCAAGTCCATCTTCAACACGGCACCGTCCGGCTTCTTGTTGAACTTGAAGGCTCCGTGACTGGTGCCGATCGCGACGGCGAGCGCATCGACGCCCGTTTCAGCGACGAATCGTTCGGCTTCCTCCGGATCGGTCAGATGAGCCATCTCTGGTTCTGGTTCTTGTTCCAAGTCCGCGTCGTGTGCGGCGGCAGCGACGGGCTTCGGCGGTGCCTTCGTCTCTTGTCCAACGGTGCCGAGGCAGCCGACTTCTCCTTCGACCGAGACGTTGAGCGCGTGAGCGACGAGGCACACTTCCTTCGTGACCTTCGCGTTGTAGTCGTACGGCGCGGGAGTCTTCGCATCCGGCATCAGCGAGCCGTCCATCATCACCGACGTGAACCCGTTGCGGATCGCGCTGTAACAGGTCGCCGGTTCGTTGCCGTGATCCTGGTGCATGACGATCGGAATGTCGGGATACAGTTCGGCGGCGGCGAGCATCAGGTGTCGCAGGTAATTGTCCTGTGAGTACGACCGCGCTCCGCGCGACGCTTGGACGATCACAGGCGAGTCGGTTTCCTTGGCCGCCTCCATGATCGCTTGGATTTGTTCCATGTTATTGACGTTCAACGCGGCCACGCCGTAGTTGTTTTCGGCGGCATGATCCAGCACCACTCGCATCGGAACCAAAGGCATTTGCAAACTCCAAAATCAGCGGTCAACACAAACCGTCCACAGCCCAGGAGCACTCGGCGATTCTGCGGCGGCGAGGTTTCCACAAGAAAGCTTCGCCGGGAACTCGGCCGAACTGGCCGTGCGTCGTGAGACGCCATTCCCCGTCATTGACTCGGCGGCGGATTATCGGAACGAGCCGCTTCACTGGCAACCGAGTCATTTTCCCGGCGAACAAAGCTCAACGACGAATCCATCCGGATCGTTCAGAAAGACTTGCACGAATCCATCCGGCCGCGATTTCGGCGGCGAAATGATTTTCATTTCGAGTTCTTGAGCCCGAGCGTAGGCGGCCTCGACGTCATCGACCAAGAACGCGAAATGGTTCGAGCGCGTCGTGCGAAATTCCTCGGCGAGCGGATTGCCAGCCGGCGATCCACCGGGATGTTCGCCGATCAGATGAATCAGCGTCGGACCTGCTTGAAACCACGAACCCGGAAACGAGAAGGCCGGCCGAGGCACCTCACGCATACCCAGGCCATCGACATAAAATTGCCGAGATCGGTCGAGATCCTTGACGACAATCGTGACGTGATCGAGCGACTGCACTTGGATGGAAGCGGCCATGACTTGTCTCTGTAGAACGGACGCCTACGTCCGTTCATTCCGTTTCGACGCAGACAATTGTGAACGGACGTAGGCGTCCGTTCTACACGGCACTCAAAACTGGCTGAGGAACCGTACGTCGTTTTCGTAGAAGCGGCGGATGTCGGTGATGTTGTGGCGTCTCATGCAGAAGCGTTCGATGCCGAAGCCGAACGCGAAGCCGCTGACTTTTTCCGGATCGAAGCCGACCGCTCGGAGCACATTCGGATCGACCATTCCCGCGCCGCCGATCTCCATCCAGCCTTGGCCCCAGCTCATATCGACTTCGACGGACGGTTCGGTGAACGGGAAGAAGCTCGGACGGAATCGAATCGTCACGCCTCGGCCGAGATACGTCGTCGCGAACAGTCGCAGCGTCGTCTTGAGCTGCGCCATCGTGACGTCTTCGCCGACCATCAAGCCTTCCATTTGATGGAACATGCAGCAGTGCGTGGCGTCGATCGTGTCCGGCCGATAAACGCGGCCGAGCGACACGATGCGAATCGGCGGCTTCGATTTTTCCATCACGCGAATTTGCACTGTCGACGTTTGGCTGCGCAGCAGAACCGGCCCGCCAGCGGCCGTCTTCGCAGCGGCCAGATAAAAATTCTCCAACGGATCTCGCGCGGGGTGATCCAACGGAATGTTGAGCGCCTCGAAGTTGTGCCATTCGTCTTCGAGTTCCGGGCCGTAGACGACGGTGAAGCCCATGCGTCCGATGATGTCGCGGAACTCGTCCATCGTTTGTGTGAGCGGATGCCGTCGTCCCAAGCGAATCGGCTCACCGGGCAAGGAAATGTCGATGGCAGTCAGTGACGCTTTCGGCTTCGTGAGTTCTTGCTGCCGAGCTTCCAATGCGGCCGTGACTCGCTGCCGGACTTCGTTGAATTTGGCTCCAAGCACGGGCCGCTGTTCCGGAGTCGCTTTACCCAGCAAGTCCTGCAACACCTTGATCCGACCGCTCTTCTTGCCAAGGAATTCGACGCGAGCTGCTTCGACGGCTGCCGCATCCTGCGCCGCTGCGAGCGCGGCCAAGGCGACGTTTGCAAAATCCTCGTACTGTTGCAGCAGATCCATGGGACATCCAACGAGAAGGGCGAAACTGGCGTTGAGCAATTCGGCTCAGCGCTGGTTTCGCCCTTGAGTGTTCTCGATCAGCGATCGGCGATCGGCCAAAACTCAGGCCGCGTTCGCGAGTGCTCCCTTCACCAGGGCGACGATCTCATCAAAAATCTGCGGTTCGCGAATCGCCAACTCGCTGAGCGTGCGGCGGTTCAATTCCACTTTCGCGAGCTTCAAGCCGTGAATGAATCGCGAGTACGACACACCGCGCATCATGCAGGCAGCGTTCAAACGTGTGATCCACAAGGCACGAATGTCGCGTTTCTTGAGCTTGCGGCCTTTGTAGGCGTAGACGCGACCTCGGATGATCCCGTCGAGCACTGTTCGCCACAGGCGGCGACGGCCACCGACTCGGCCTTCGGCTTCCTTGAAGATCCGCTTCTTTTTTCGATGACGAATGGAACCTGACTTGATACGCATGACGAACTTTCAATTGGCAATCAGCGGATTTGAAATCAAAAATTTCAAATTTGAGATCAGTTACAGAATCGGCCTCAATGCCTCAATGATGCGGTCGGCCTGGTAGTTGTCCAGCACGCCGTCCTGGCGGTTTTGACGCTTGCTCTTGCCAGACTTTCCGCTGAGCAAATGGCCGCGATTCGCGTTGCGGTGCTTGGCTTTGCCTTTCGCCGTCACCGTGAAACGCTTCTTAATTCCCTTATGGGTCTTCTGCTTCGGCATAATGAACTCGATGATCGCGGGAGCCAAAAAATCGACAATTGTGCGGCCACCGCGCAGGCGAGGCGGCCGAAAGAGCGGGGCACTATAGAGACCGTCCCCGTTCGTTTCCACTGATCCCGGGTCGTATTTTCCCGGTGGATTCGCCCCGCATCCGTCCGACGCGAGACGACTCAGGCAGACTATTTCGGAGCGAGTACGACCGACATGTTCTTGGCACCGTCCATTTTGGCCGTCTGCTCGACCTTGGCGATGTCTTCCAAGCCAGCGACGAAATGGTCCAGTACTTCCCGTCCTCGTTCGTGGTGAGCGTTTTCACGCCCCTTAAACTGGACGTTGACCTTCACTTTGTCCTTGTGCTCCAGAAACGTGCGAGCCTGCTTGACCTTGAATTCGACGTCGTGCTCGCCAGTTTTGGGCCGCAGTCGGATTTCTTTGAGCTGCGTTTGATGCGTCTTGGTGTTGGCGGCGTGTTTCTTTTTCTGTTCGTACTTGAACTTACCGAAATCCATGATTCGGCACACGGGAGGCCGCTCGTTGGGGCTGACTTCGACCAAATCCAGGCCCGCCTCACGAGCCAACGTCAAGGCGTCCAACGTGGGAATGACGCCGTGCATGTGACCGACTTGATCCACGACTCGGATGGGCGTGATCCGAATCTGCTCGTTGATCCTCTGGGACTTGTTGTCGATTGCTACGTTCCTCGGCAAATGAGTCAATCAAGCGAATCGACGAACCGCTCGTCGACTCGCACTGAAGTGCCGGAAACTTGTAGTAGCGGTCGACAGGTCCGTCAAGAAGCGCCGGAATCTTCGGAGATTCTCGCGGTTCAAGTGATATTTGCCGAAGTCATGAGGCTCTTGCCGAATGCGCTTTCGTCAGTCGGATCGCTTTGTGGCCGCCAATGGCTCCGGCGATTCCTTCAAACTCTGGGCGGCCGTCGACCAACACTCGCACGGATTGGTCCAAATTCTCCGGCATCAACAAGACATCCCCAACGGCGAGCGATCGCAGGTCATTTCGCGAAAGCGGTGTCTGGTTCAGTTGAGCCACAACCACCGATCGCTGCGGCGGAACACTCCGACATTCCGCAGACATCTGATCGATCCGCATTTTGGAAGAATCCGCGACTTTCGGCCCGTCAGCGAGAGCTTCCGTCATTTCGATCGGCAATAAGAGATCGAGCGATCCGCCCCCTTGCACGAAACGTAATTCAAAGGACAGTCGCAGCAATGAGCTGTCCGACAACCAGGCTTCGCCGACAGAATTCCCAGACCCCGGCGATTCGACCAATTCCAACGGCGAAGTCATCTCGGTGGATGCACTGATCGATCGCGCGACGGCATCGCTCAGACGTGACGCGAGCCGATAATCGACTTCGGTCAGCGGGCGATGAAGGTCCGTTTCGTCGCAGTTGGGAGCCGAACGGCCTCCCAGCAACCGATCGACAAAAGTCGCCACCAACGGGACCGACAGCACCACTGCTAGCGGTTCAATCGACCGTTCTGATTGCCAAAGACTCACAACTTCCCGACCTTCCTGCGACGCCGTCAGAGTCTCAGCGGTGAGAGTGCGACTGCCATTGAATGTCACTCGCACAGCCGCCCGAATGAGCGGACTTAGTCGCCCCGTCAACCGGCGTGCGAATTCATCGGCGAACAATGTCCAGCGCGAGATTGACGTCTCGGCCACGACGGGTGCCGATTCGATGACTTGCGCGGCGCAAGGGCCGAGCAGCGCAGCCAGTTCCGATGGCGTCAGCACGGCATTGAAATGTCGGTGTTCGGAATTCATCCTCGAATTTGTCCTTGTCCTTGGACGACCCATTTGTAACTGGTCAGTTCGCGCAACCCGCACGGACCGCGCGCGTGATACTTGTCCGTGCTGATGCCGATTTCGGCTCCCAAGCCGTACTCGCCACCGTCGTTGAAGCGCGTGCTGCAATTCACATGCGTCGCGGCGGAATCGACTTCGCGGCAGAATTTTTCCGCGGCTGCCGAATCGCTCGTGACGATCGCGTCGGTGTGATGCGAGCCGAAGTCGTTGATGTGCCGGATCGCGTCGTCGAGCGAATCCACGGTCTTCACCGACAGCTTCAGATCGAGGTACTCGGTACGAAAATCCTGTTCGCTGGCCGGCACTCCATTTTTCACAAACGGCAGAGATCGGGAACAACAACGCAATTCCACTCCGTGCTGACCAAGAGCCTCGGCGGCTCGGGGCAAGAATGTCTTGGCGACATCAACATGGACGAGCAGCGTCTCCGCCGCGTTGCAAACGCCGGGACGCTGGCACTTGCTGTTCACGAGAATCTTCTCGGCCATCGCGAGATCGGCATTCCGATCGACGAAGACGTGGCAAACGCCGTCGAAGTGCTTCATCACCGGCATCGTGGCCTCGGCCGCGACGCGCTCGATCAGCGATTTGCCGCCACGCGGAATTGTGAGATCAATCAGCTCGCGCATTTTGAGAAAGTGGCCGACCGCCTCGCGATTCGTCGTCGAGACAAGCTGCACAGCGTCGGTCGGCATGCCGGTGTCTCGCAGCGCATCGGACAACACGCGATGCAACGCGGCGTTGCTGTGAAACGCTTCTTTGCCGCCGCGCAGGATGACTGCGTTGCCGCTCTTCACGCACAGCGCCGCGGCATCGACGGTGACGTTCGGACGAGATTCGTAAATGAAAAAGATGACTCCCAACGGCACGCGAACGCGAGTGACCAACAGTCCGTTCGGTCGATTCGTGCTGTCGATCAGCTCACCAACAGGATCAGGCAGAGCGACAACATTCAGCAGCGCGTCGGCCATTGCTCCAATCCGAGAGTCATCCAGTCGCAGCCGATCAATCGCTGCGGGTGACAGTCCGAACTCCGGAGCCTTGTCGATATCCTGCTGGTTGGCCGCGATCAACTCGGCGGATCGAGCACGCAGCAACTCGGCCGAGCGGCTCAGCCAAGCGTCCTTCTGTTGGGTCGAAACGCTAACCAGCGCGCGTGATGCCGCGCGAGCTTTCTGAGCAGTCGTCAAAGCGTAGTGATGCAGGTCAGACATAGTTTTTGAAGCAGCTACGTTGTCGCGATCCACACCACCTGTCAACGCCGTTCCGTGGTCTGTGGGTCGTTGCCGTTGGCGGTGGGTGGCGGCAGCGTGTGGCTGTTGTCCGCGAGGAATCGGGCCACGGCCTCGGCGTACAACGCATGGCCGGCGACGGAAAGTCGAGGGGCGTTGCTCAAGAACAACTGGTCGGAGTTTGGAGCCTCGCGGAATGTGGCCGACGAATCGCAGACGACCAGCCCGCGCCGTTTGACGAACTCGGCCAGCAGACGGAACGGCAATTCGCTTTGGTAGACGACACCATCGGGAATGCCGCACGCCGCGCGGACGCCGCGGCCTGAACTGGCTCGCGCGGAAACTTGCCAGGGTGCCGGACAGGTCGTGATCAGCAATCGGCTTTCCGACAGCGACGCCGCCTTATGGACGTCGGCCAGTGCCGAGAACGCTTGTTGGATGTGCTGCGACCAGTCCGGCGGATCGTCCATCACCCAAGCGTACTTGCCGAACGGATGGTCGATGTCGTCCGTGAATTCTTCGGGGCGTTTCGTGCGCCAGAGATTCGCGAGCTGGCGTTGAGCAAACCGCGCCACCAAAAAGTGATCGCCGACTTGCTGGCCAACTCCGCGGATCGGCTTCTCGAGCAGCGGATGCGGGCACGACAACGGCTCGTCGCCACGACCGAGCACCGTCAGTCGCCGCAGCAAATAGTCGTCGGCCACGTCCGACATGTCGAAATGGCAAATCACCAAGTCGGGGCGCAGCGCCGCCAACTCGTGCCTCAATCGCAGAGCCGCAATCAACGGGCAATCGCCGGGCACCGCCGCATTGATGACCTCGACCGGCCGATGCCACGCGACCGTCAACAATTCTTGCAATCGAATCGCGAAGGTCTCTTCGTCGGCGACTTCCAAGCCGAGTACCGTTTCGTCTCCCAGCACCACGACGCGAATCGTTTCGGGCAGTTTCGGAAGCGATGGTTCCGATCCGCGCAAGCCGAAGCTGTTGGTCCGTGTCTCAACAACTTCGCCGGTATCTGGATTCTTGATCGAGATCCTTCGCGACGGTTTGAGTTGGTGATGAGTCAACCACGACGGCGCGACGAGTTCGTCTTTCAAGTCGCCGGAAAGAATGGGGCGGCCGATCCGGAACTCTTGCCAGCGCAGCCAGAATTCAACGACGCAGGGCAACACCGCGAGCGTCAGCACCGCGAGCAACAACGGCTTCAAGAATCGACCCAGCCGCCGAATCATCCCTGATTCCTGGCAACATTTTCCCAGTGGAACAACGACACCGGATACTAGGTCGGCTCGCGAAAAAGCCACAAGACGAAACCCGTAGCCCGACCCCTCGTGGGTCGGGTGATCTTCTTATTTTGTCCAATCATCCAGGCCACAAGGACCTGGGCGACAGGTCTCGGAAGCTGTTGATTTCGCACCCGAAGTCCGATGGCATGACGAATCCCGAATTTGCAAAGCGGATCGGCGGATCGTGCAATTTATTCAAAGGTGAGCCACTGGCCGAGATTGTGACTCGTTGACGAGCTTCGATTGGAACTTGCCACAACTGCTTGGCCACTTGGGAGTCGGCCGGTCGTCTCGAATCCAGCCACCAATGTTTGTGACGGCCGGACCGCTGTTTGCTCTGAGCCGCAAGTCTCCACTTGAGGGGGATACTCAAGGATGAGGAATCACTCGGAATGTTCAGCAAGGATGCGGTGCTTTGTCGGGGGATGTGTCTGCTGTTTTTGTTCTGCGGACTCGGCGCGAAGCATGTGACGCCGAACTTTGAGGTCGAAGCTCCGACCGCCGCGATCGCTGAAAAGGTCGCGCTGACCGCCGAACGCTGCCGCGAAGAGTTGTCGCTGGAATGGCTCGGATACACGCTGCCGAACTGGTCCAAGCCCTGCCAAGTCCGCGTGCGAGTCGGCCAAATTGGAGCCGGTGGAGCGACGACGTTTTCATTCGGCGGCGGCGAAGTCTTCGGCTGGGACATGACAGTGCAGGGTTCTCTGGAACGGATTTTGGATTCCGTCATCCCGCACGAAGTCAGCCACACAATCTTCGCCTGCCACTTCCGTCGCCCGCTACCGCGCTGGGCGGACGAGGGGGCCGCGACGATTGCCGAAGAGGATTCTGAACGCCGTCGGCAACAGAAGTTGGCCGAGGAAGTCATGCCGTCAAAACGCCGCATTCCGCTTCGCGAACTGCTGAGCATCACCGAATACCCGAAGAACATGCAGCACGTCCTGACGCTGTACGCCGAGGGATATTTGCTCGCGGAATTCCTGGTCCAAAAGGGAGGCAAGAGCCGCTTTTTGGCATTCATGCAAGACGCTCACGAGTCCGGCTGGGATGCCTCGCTCCGCAAGCACTACGAAGAAGAGAGCGTCGAAGCCCTCGAATCCAAATGGAGCCAATGGGTCATCGCCGGCAGCCCGTCTCTGCGACGTCCGAACGGTGAACTGCTGGCCGACGCGAAATCGCCGTCGATCGTCCGCTCGCAGAATCCCGAACCGAAATCAACGCCGCGTCGGAAGGACGACGGTGTTGAACTCGCCTCGGCCACCAGTTCCGGCCACTCCGTCGTCCCACGCAGCGAATCCGTCACCGCTCCCGAAGCCCGACGCCGAGACGGCACCGTGGGGCACTTTTCCAACGTGCCCAAATCTGAGAAGTCCATCGAGGTCGCCTCGGCCGAGAAAGCCACGAGTTCTCCTCGTGAATCGCGACTCCCACGCGGCGCGCACCTCAGCCACCCGGAACTGCGTCGCGGCCGCGAGTCCTCCGCAGCAGACGAAGACGACGATTTCGAGATGTCCCCCAGCCCGTTCGCGCCGGTCGAAACTGCCAATTCTCCGCGCCCCAAGAGCACCGGGACGAAAGTGAATCCGGCCATCGTCCAACCCGCGAAGTTTCGCCTCAAATAGCCTTGAATTGAGCCTCCATCGAAACCCGGCGGCACGGCAAATAGAATCCGCCGGCCATGAGCCAGCCACCCACCAACTCGACTGCCGTCATTCCGATTCCCGATGCGAGTCGGTGTCAGTTCGACACGCTGGTGGTAGTCGGCGTCGGCTTGCTCGGAGGCTCGATCGCGTTGGCGGCTCGGCAACGTGGGATCGTCCGCCGAGTGATCGGCGTCGGACGCACCGCTCCCCGGCTGGAACAAGCTCGCGATTCGCGAGTGCTCGACGACGTCAGCACGGATTTGGTCGCTGCCGCTACACAGGCCGATCTGCTGATCTTCGCGACCCCGGTGAATTTGATCGTGGCTGGAGTCCGCGAAGTTGCTTCCGCTTGCCGACCTGGAACGCTCATCACCGATGTCGGCAGCACGAAGGCGCACCTTTGTCGCGAGCTATCGACCGGCCTGCCCAGCTCCACGACGTTCATCGGCTCGCACCCGCTGGCTGGGTCGGAGAAGCAAGGCTGGGAACACTCCCGCGCCGACTTGTTCGATGGCCGAGTCTGCGTTGTCACGCCGACCGAAACCTCGCGTCGCGACGAGATCACGCGACTGACCGCCTTCTGGCAAGCGATCGGCATGTCGGTCGTCGAGATGTCACCGGAAGCTCACGATCGCGCGTTGGCTCAGACCAGCCACGTTCCGCACGTCGTCGCATCCGCGTTGGCTCGGACACTGGCCGACGAGAACCGTTCGCTGGCAGCGACCGGATTCGCAGACACGACACGCATCGCGGCCGGCGATCCCAACGTCTGGGTGCCGATCCTGCTCGACAACCGCGACGCCGTGCTCGCCAGCCTGGATGAATTCTCCGGTCAAGTCGCCGCACTCCGCGAAGCCCTGATTCGCGGCAACGCCGACGAAATCCACCGATTGTGGGAACAAGGCAAGGCCATTCGCGAACAACTCAACATCCGCCGCGGTGCCGAATGACCACGATCGTAAGGTGGGTCGAGTCATCGAGACCCACCAGCCCCCTCACGCCAATTCCGGCAACGGCTTCTTGCCATCGACGACGTACTGCGGACGACCGGCAAGATCGTTGAGCTTCGTTTCGAGGTCGATACCGAGATGCTGATAAAGCGTCGCGATGACTTCAGCGAAGTGTACCGGACGTTCGGCGATCTCGGCTCCGTGTCGATCGGTCGCTCCGATGACTTGGCCGGCGCGGATACCGCCGCCTGCGAGGACTCCGCCGCCTACTTGCGGCCAGTGGTCGCGGCCGGCGTCTGGGTTGATGCGCGGCGTGCGGCCAAACTCACCCCACACGCAGACCATCACATCGTCGGCGAGGCCGCGAGCGTGCAAGTCTTCAATCAACGCCGACAAGCCTTGATCGAACGGCGGCAGGTGCGTGTTCTTCATGCCGTTGAAGTTGTCGCTGTGGAAATCCCAGCGGCCGAAGTTCAGCGTCACCACGCGAGCACCCGCCTCGACCAATCGCCGAGCCATTAAAAAATGTTCGAGGTTGCGCGGTGCTCCGTCGCCGAAGTTCTTCGTGTCCCCTTTGCCGTAGCGTTCGCGCGTCGCGGCGTCTTCTTTTGAGAGGTCGAGCGCATCGACCAGTTTGCTCGATGTGAGAATCTCGAACGCCTGCCGAGCGAGCGAGTCCATGCCGCTCATCTTTCCCGACGCATCAGCCTCACGACGAATCTGATCGACCGACGCGAGCAACTGCTTTCGATCGTCCAATCGCGTCGCATCAATGCCATTGAGCACCATGTCGGCTCGCCCCGGCCCCGACGGACGGAACGCCGCGTGAGAAACTCCCAAGTAACCCGGCAACCCCGGCGAACCATACGGCGGATGCCCGGTATCTGGCGACAAGCCCACGAACGACGGCACCGCTTTGTTCCGCGAACCGAGCACCTTCGACACTGTCGAACCGACCGACGGCCAGCCTCCCGGAGGCTGCTGCCGCTTCGAGCGACCTGTGTAGCAAATGAACGAATCGTGATCCCCGTCCGGCGAACCGTAGACCGACCGCAACGGCACCAGCTTGTCCATGATCGCGGCCATGCGCGGCATGTGCTCGCAAATCTCGATGCCGGGCACGTTCGTCGGGATCGGCCGGAACTCACCCCGAATCTCCGCCGGAGCGTTCATTTTCAAGTCGTACATGTCCTGATGCCCCGGAGCACCGCACATGTAAACCATGATGACCGACTTCGCCGATTTCTTGTTGCTGCCCGCCGCTTGTTCCGCTCGTAGCAAATCGGTCAGCGTCAACCCGCCAACCGACAATGCTCCCACCTTGAGCATGTCGCGGCGAGTCACCCCATCGCACAACGTCTTCGTCGATCCAAGAAAGTTCAGCATGGTGGGCACTCGGAAGGCGGGAGGTAGGTGGGCCGAGGCTATCAGCAACTCATCGGCCCGGTTGGATGGCGGCTCATCGTAGTATCGGCCGGTCTGCGATGACAACAACAGAGAACGTCTCTGGGGTATGTCATGGGGTTCGATTCGCGGTCGTAACGACGAGTCCTCTCATTCTCTACCGTACCGGTCCGGAAGTGGACGACCGGATTTGAGGCAGTCAAACACGCGATCCGGATCAACTTGGCACCAGTATCGAAAATCCAGCGACCTTGAGCTGTCGTTCGTTTGGCAGTCCGCAATAAGCGTCTCGGGAGCAATCAAGAATTTCGGCGTCTTCCACTGTTGCGCCATCACGGCCAGCGGTCGATCGGCTTCGACAATCCACGTCGCGTGACCGGCAATCTGAGCTAGGTATCTCCTACTCTGGATGACATCGAGAACCTGAGCCAGGGTCGATTCTGAGGGAACCTGAATCGAAACGCGATGCGGTGCGTCGCAATCATCGCCGGCGCACACACTGTCGCGTTCGATGATGAGGGTCAATGTTTCGTCTTCATGACTCATGATTTGAATTGCTCCTGTCTTCAGTTGAGGTCGAGAAATTATCGCCCGACGACTCAGATCGAGTTTCGTCGCTGTCTGTGATACTTGAGGCCGGGCAGGAAAAAGCTCAGTCCGGAGACGACGCCGAACAGGGTGATCTGCAAATCGGGGATCGGCCACAGCGGCATCAGGGCCATCACGATGCCCGTCAGAAACATGGCGACTGCTTGAATGTAGAACCGGCCGGACAGGATCGCGGCTTTGACCAGGAAGACCATGCCGCTGATGAGGCCCAGCACCGGCGAGAGCGACAGCACGTCCAAGCCCAACGACCACTCGACGACGTAGAGGCCGGTGCTGGCGATCATGCTGCCGGCCCAGGTGTGAGCGATTTGGCGTTCAATGAAGGTGATTGGCCCGGCACGGCGACGCAGGTTCCAGAAGCACGCGGCCCAGATGCCCAGCAGTACGACCCACAGGCCGGGATACACCCACCGCGACTTCACGCCGGAGAGCAGCAGCACGTTGGTCAGCACGCTCATCGCGAACACGACGGCGGCGTGCCACATCCAGAGCAAGCCCCAATTCTGCAAGACGACGGCGTGATGCGTCTCGCGAAAGGCACGGCTGAGGATTTGCGAATAGTGACCCGATCGCGCAGAGATTGGTTCGTGAGCCAAGAACGCTTGCAGATCGTCGGCGAGCGCATCGGCAGTCGCGTAGCGCAAGTCGCTCGGCTTTTGCAGGCACTTCAGCGCGATGAGTTCGAGATCCGGGTCGGCGTTGGGATTGAGCACGCGCGGCGGGATTGGGTCTTGTTCCAGTACTTGCAAGATGGTGTCCACCGGCGAGGCCGCTTGAAACGGCGGACGCCCGGTGAGCATCGAAAACAGGATTGCTCCGAGGCTGTAGACATCGCTGGCCGGGCCGACCTCGCCTCGCTGTCCGGCGGCTTGTTCGGGAGCCATGTAGCTCGGCGTGCCGAGGATCGCGCCGGTCGCGGTGAGATTGGCGGCGGAGTCCGCATCAGCACGACGCGCCAGCGAGTGGTTCTTGGCGTCGGAGGAATGACCACTCGCTGGCGCGTCGTGCTGGTGCAGCCGTTTCGCGAGCCCGAAGTCGGTGACGTAGGGGCGTCCTTCGTGGTCGATCAGGATGTTCGACGGCTTGAGGTCGCGATGCAGAATTCCGTGCCGATGCGCGGCGGCGACGGCTCGGCAAATCGGGACGAGCAACTCGGCCGCATCGCGCGGCGGTAGCGGACCGTCGGCCAGCCGTTTCGCGAGTGTCGTGCCTTCGATCAGCGGCATGCTGAAGTACGGCTGGCCGTCGAGTTCACCGACTTCATGGACCGAGACGACATGCGGATGCTTGAGCTTCGCGGCGGCTTCAGCTTCGGCTCGGAAGCGGGACAAGTCCGTTGCCGAAGCCAATCGGCCGGGCAGGATCATCTTCAGCGCGACGGTGCGGCTCAGGCTGAGTTGCGTCGCGCGATAAACGACTCCCATTCCGCCGCGGCCGATCTCTTCCAGCAACTCGAAATCGCCGACGCGCCGTGGAAAAGACGCCGGCGCTGGAGTTGCGACTCCATCAATGACGACAGGCATTTGGCTCAAGCTGCTGCGCGAGAGACTGCCGAAATCCTCGGCGATCATCGCGGTCGCCCACAGCTCGCGGAGTTCGGACTCGAGTTCCGAATGCTCGTGTGTAACAGCGGCAAAGTCCGGCATCCGACCATCGCGCGACGACGCGATCAATTGCTCGAGCAGGGCAAACAGCAATTCGTCACGGTCGTCGTCCATGTTGTCGGCATGGTTGACCAAGACTTGTTTCACCGCAAGCCGCAGGACGCGCGAGTGGATCGTTGCGCGAATGTAGGATGGCCGCCCTCGGTCTTCTGCGTTCGAGAACGAAACCCCATGCAGGACGGCCGAGGGCGGCCATCTTACGGTTACAGCAATTCTTGAATCGGCTTCGTCCCGGCATCGACCAGGTACTGCGGGCGGCCTTGGAAGTCTTGAACGGTCGTGTTCGCTCCGTCGATACCCAGATGGTTGTAGAGCGTGGCGAAGACTTCGGGGAACGTGACGGGCCGATCAACCGCTTCGCCGGCGATCTTGTCGGAGGCTCCGATGACTTGCCCCGCGCGGATGCCTCCGCCCGCCAGCAACGCGCAGGCAAGGCGCGGCCAGTGATCGCGGCCGACTTGTTTGCTGATGACCGGAGTCCGGCCGAACTCGCCCCAGACCAGGATCAGCGTGTCATCGAGCATCCCGCGGACTTGCAAGTCGTCGACCAGCGTTGTCATCGCGTTGTCGAAGATCGGAAAATCTTCCGCTTCGCGGAGGAAGATCGAGTTGTTGGCTCGGCCTTCGGCGTTGAGTCCGCCGTGCCAATCCCACTTGCTGTAGTTGAGCGTCACGACGCGCACGCCCGCTTCGATCAGTCGCCGAGCCATCAACATGCTCTGCGGGACGCGCGGGGCGCCGTTGCCGTCCATCATGATCTTCGGGTTGCCGATGCCATATCGAGCCACGATGCGCGGATCTTCCTTCGAGAGATCGAGCGCTTCGGCCAGTCGCGATGACGTCAGCAAGTCCATCGCCTGCCGCGTGAACGTGTCGAGTCCGTCCATCATCCCCTTCGCATCGACGTTGCGGCGGAAGCGATCGACGCTCAACAGCAGAGCCTTGCGATCACCGAGTCGTTCCGGCGTGATGCCGTTGAGGACCATGTCGTCGCGCGTCGAGCCGAGTGGCCGAAAGCCCGATTGGCCGACTCCAAGAAACCCCGGCCCCGGTTCGTTGTACGGCCCATGAGTGGTGGTGTAGCAGAGGCTGACATACGGCGGCGTCGCCGGATCGACGGGGCCTTTGACCTTCGAGACGGTTGAGCCGAATTGTGGCCAGCCTCCGGTCGGCACACCCGCGCCGCGCGGCGGTCGGCCGGTGAAGCACTGCGTCGCATCGTGGTCGGCTTGAGCACCGACGAGTGACCGGATTGGGACGAATCGATCCATCATCGTGGCCATCTTCGGTAGCAACTCGCCGATTTCGATGCCGGGCACATTCGTCGCGATCGGCTTCCACGGACCGGCAATCTCGGACGGCGCGAATGGCTTCAGATCGAAGAGGTCCTGGTGCGGAGGACCACCGACCAAATAGATCATGATGACCGACTTCGGCCGCTTGGTCGTCGACTCGGCTCGCGCGTCCGCCGCCAGCAGTTGCGACAGCGTCAAGCCGCCCCAGCCCAGTCCACCGATCCGCAGAAAGTTGCGGCGCGACATTCCGTCGCAGAATTGTTGGTCATCCGACTGTCCGAGAAGCGTCAGCATTTCTTGGCACCTTCCTGCGGAGCATTGATCGAACCATCCTCACCCAGAGAATCGGCCGAGGATCGTATCAGGCATGACTGATGCCACCAAGTTCGATGCGATCGCCACTGGCTTGTTTCCATCATTCTGCCCCCATCGTTCTGCAAAACCGGATTTGGCAGAACGATGGGGGCAGAACGATGAAGTCAGGGATTTGAAGCGGAACCTTCGATGCCGAGCACCGATCTCAGCCGTCGCAATGCTCGCAGGTATCGCATCCCAGCGGCGGGTTGCGAGAGGCCGAGGAGTTCGGCGACCTCGCTGTTCCCGAGTTGCTCGCAATGTCGCATCAGCAGGATCTCGCGATCGGTCTCGTCGAGCTGTTCGAGAGCACCGAGGAAGCGAGCCTCAATCTCTTTCCGAATCGAAGCCGCCGCCGGCGTCAGTTCGTGAGCGCTGATCTGCGCGAACAAATCGAACGCCGACGAGACATCGGCCGATTGTTGAGCAGTCTGTTCGCGATCGACGCTGCGGCGGTGAGCGTGATGCCGGCGATGCACGTCGATCATGCGGTCTTTGGCAAGATGCCGCAGCCACAAATGAAACGGCATCGAGCCGTTCTGGATGAAATCATTCAGCCGGCCGTGAGCCTCCAGCAGCACATCCTGCACCACGTCACTGGCATCGACTCGACGAGCCACCGCGCGATCCAGTCGAGCTTGAACCATTCGCCGCAGCGAGTCCCGGTGTCGCTCCAGCAATTCGTTGACTGCGGCGGGATCTCCGTCTCGCGCGGCCTGCAACAACTGCTGAGTGGATTCCGAATCGGGAAGCATTTCGGCACGCCAGCCCTTCCAGGCCAACGGTTAGCTAATCGACGCCACGGCCTCGGCTTCGTTGGGGAGCAACGGCCATAACTTATCGAGGTGCGTGATCTCAAGAACCTCGCGGCAATACGAGGTCAGCCCCGCTAAGGCGAACTTTCCGCCCGCACCATTCACCCGATTCCACACGCGAAAGAGCACCTCGATGAAGGACGAACCGAAGAATTTGGTAAAGCTGAGGTCAATCACGACCTTTGGTGGATCCGCCGACTTCGCGGCGTCCAACACAAAGTCTCGGACTTGATCCAGCGCGAACTCATCCAGCGATTCAAACTGCGGGCCGAACGAAATCACCGTCACATTGCCGCACTTGTGAACATTGGGAGTCAAAGGGGAGACCATGATGGGCGGTCCGTTTCGCGGGTAAGTCCAAACCAAGTGCAAGTCCAGTGCGACGAACTATGTTCAAGAAACCGAACGTTGAGGGCTCGTCGCGGAGGGCATCGTAATTTTGTGGAAGACCTTGTCAACAAGCTATCGCCGGTGACAGGTGGTCGCATTCACAGGGCACCCTTGCCCGTCAACACGACGCCGACCGTCCGAAAAAGGATTTTCAGATCATTCGCCACGCAACAATTCTGCAAGTACAAGAGGTCGAGAGCGACCTTTCGGCGGAACCCGGCGATGTCGTTGTCGTACCCGTTCAGCACCTGAGCCAACCCCGTCAATCCTGGCTTGATTCCCAGCCGCAACAGGTAATTGGGGACTTCTTCCGAGAGATGCTCGATGAATTCCGGTCGCTCCGGCCGTGGCCCGACCAGCGACATCTCGCCCCGCAAGACATTCCAAAGTTGCGGCAGTTCGTCGAGTCGGGTCTTGCGGAGGAACCGGCCGATCGAGGTGACTCGCGGATCGCCTTTCGTGGCAAACTGAGCTCCGTTCTTTTCGGCGTCGATGCGCATCGTACGAAATTTGTAGAGCACGAACGGCCGGCCATAGCAGGTCGACTGCCGGCGGTCATTCGATTTCTGACGCCGATGACCACCCTCGGCCTCTGCGTCGGCTCGTCGGTCTCGCGACGAGCGGAGATTCAAGCCGGTACGAATCTGCCGAAAAAGCATCGGGCCGGGCGACGTCAGCCTCACCGCCAGCGCAACCAGCAACATTACCGGCGTGAGCAACACCATCATGACGACCGCACAGAACACATCCATCGCCCGTTTTGCGCGCTGAGTCCACAGGTCGATGCTGCGGAGGTTCGTTTGCGGACGCTCCAATTCCAGCCGAGTCAGCCAATCTGCCGGCGGCAGCTCTACCGAATTCGCGTAGTTGGTGACAATCGCAGCGAGATCGGATTCCGAAGTGAGATTCGTTGCGGACATGAGTTGTTGTTTGTCCCAAATGCGAGCGGTTCCACGAAGTGCGAAAACCATACACGATCCACCAGCTTCCGCGAGTACTCATCCCCGGAGTCTCGCAGGGATCGCACAGACCGAGGCCGTTCGTGTGCAAAGTGCCGACACCTCTTGTAGAACCAATCACGTCAATCAGCGCGACATGTTGCCAAACGGCAACACAAACCCCACCGAGCTTGCCTCATTGGTATCTACACAAGTCATTAAATTCGGTAGCCATCGCTGGATGGAATCGAAATACGGCTGAAGGATCAGCGGTTGGTGACACGTTGTCGAGAACTTGTGCGGCGGCATTGTGATGCCGTGC
>CAMDPK010000127.1 GCA_945904015.1 Candidatus Kuenenia stuttgartensis
CGGTCGGTGACGTAGAAGGCGTCGAGGACTTGGTCGAGCGAGGTGGCGATCTTGGCCAACTCGATCGAGAGTTCCAGTCGGTAAACCGCTCGACTGATCGTGTAGAGCAGGCCGGGGCGGTCGTGGGCGAAGACGCAGACGATGTTGCAGCGGTCGGACGAATCGTTGTCGATGGTCACGCGGTTGGGCAGGTCGCCGATCGGAGCCTTGGCGTTCCTCCAGTTGAAACGGCGCGAGCGTTGGAACATCTCGTCAACCTTGACCTCCTTGCGGAGCACTCGATGGATCGCTTGAAAGTCATGTATGGTCGGCTCCCGCCGACCATTTCTCAGGCGGAAAACGAGATCGGCCGGCAGGCACTGCCCCGGCCCTGCCGTGTTTCTGTGTGCGGAGCGTGAGGCACTGAGAGGCTATCCGAAAAGAAATCCGCAGAATTGAAATCGAATCTATGAGCCGGAACGCGCTAGCGTCCGGTTTTCGACACCGTTCCGAACCGGACGCTAGCGCGTTCCGGCTGATTTGTGGGATTTCTTTTCGGATAGCCTCTGAGTCTGATCCATCCGCCGCGGCGGGCTCGACGCCATCACGGCGGACCAGTTCCTGCGTTGCTTTCACAACTGCCGTTCGGCGATGTCGATGGCTTTGAGCAGGCCCTTGGCCTTGTTGAGTGTCTCGTGGAATTCGCTCTCTGGGACGCTGTCGGCGACGATGCCGGCTCCGGCTTGGATGTAGGCGGTGGAGCCTTGCAGGACGAGCGTTCGCAGGGCGATGCAGGTATCCATGTTGCCGGTGAAGTCGATGTAGCCGACCGCTCCGGCGTAGGGGCCGCGACGAGTCGGTTCGAGTTCGTCGATGATTTGCATCGCGCGAACCTTCGGAGCACCGCTGACCGTGCCGACCGGCAGGCCGGCTCGCAGGGCGTCGAGCGCGGTCAGGCCGGGGACGAGTTGGCCTTGCACGTTTGAGGTGATGTGCATGACGTGGCTGTAACGTTCGACGGTCATCACATCGCTGAGTTTCACGGTGCAGTATTGAGCGACTCGGCCGACGTCGTTGCGGGCGAGATCGACGAGCATGACATGCTCAGCCCGTTCTTTCGGATCGGCGAGGAGTTCTTGTTCGAGGCGCTTGTCCTCTTCGTCGGTCGCTCCGCGTTTGCGCGTGCCGGCGAGCGGGCGGATCGTGACCTCGCCGTCTTCGACGCGGACCATGATTTCGGGCGAGCTGCCGACGAGCGTCGTGTGCGGCGTCTTCAAGAGGAGCATGAACGGGCTGGGATTCACGACTCGCAGCGCGCGGTAGATGTCGAGCGGCGTCGCCTTCGTTTCGAGTTGCAGCCGCTGGCTGATGACGACCTGAAAGATGTCGCCGGCGACGATGTATTCCTTGCACTTCTCAACGGCGGTCTCGAACTCACGCTGAGTGAAGTTCGATCGGTAGGCCAACTGCGGTTCGCCGGTGAGGTCGATGTCGTTGAGCGCCAAGTCGGCTTTGCCGAGTTGCAGTTGCTGGCACGTTTCATCGGCGCGGCGACACGCTTCGTCATACGCCTGCCGCAAGTGGGGTAGGCTTCCAGCCTGCCGGTTTACATCGGCCGATGGCAGGCTGGAAGCCTGCCCCACGCGAGCATGCGCGACGACCAAGATCGTTTTTTGGACGTGATCGAAGATGACCATGCGGTCGTAAAATGCGAACGACATGTCCGGCAGCTTGCGGTCATCGAGCGGCGCATTTGGCAGATGTTCGGTATAGCGGACGATGTCGTAACCTGCGTATCCGACGGCTCCGCCACAGAAACGCGGCAGCTTGGGATGCGGAGCGGCTCGATAGCCAGCAATCAGCGATTCGAGTTCCTTCAGCGGATCATCAACCTGACGGCGAATTTCTTTTTCCGGCTGTCCGACTTCGCCGCATTCGGTCAGCGTGATTTCGTGGCCGAATGCTTCCAACCTCAGAAACGGGTCTGTCCCGACAAAGCTGTAGCGTCCAATCTTTTCGCCGCCGACGACGCTTTCAAACAAAAACGCGCACGAACCCGACTGCAACTTGCAGAACGCGCTGACGGGCGTCAGCGTGTCGGCGACCAACTGCCGATAGACCGGCACGAGATCACCTTGCTGAGCCATGCGGCAAAAGGTGTCGAAATCTGGAAGATGACTTGGCATGAGGTGTCCTCAAGGAAGCCGCGTCTTGAGGAAGCCGAGCATTGCAAATTGCAAGTTGCAAATTGCAAATTGCAAATTGGCGGACGAGACCATGCGTAGCGGCAACACATCTTGCTCTTCAATTTGCAATTTGCAATTTACAATTTTCAATTTGCAATCCTCCCAATTCACCGACCACGTTTGACCAACCCCAGGTGACGACTAGAATCCAGCCGCCGCGCAGTGAAGTTTCACGACAACGGAGTTTTCAGCGGCCCATTCCTACGGGTGACATGATGAAGAAGTGCCGTCGCTGTTCCAAGCCTGCCACTCTGCACATCACGGAGATTCGCAAAGGTGAAGTTCAGCAACTTCACCTGTGCGAGACTTGTGCTGAGAAGTATTTGCGGTCGGACCAAGAATCGGACGACGAAGCCCTGGCGAGTGGAGCGACAGACGAGTCCTTGGATGCGGTTGACGAACTGGCTTGTCCGCACTGTGGCATCACCTTCCGTCAGTTTCGAGCGAATGGGAGGCTTGGTTGTCCGCATGATTACGAGGTCTTTGAGTCCGAGTTGAATGAGCTGCTCAAGAACATCCACGACGACACGCAGCATTGTGGCAAGGCTCCGTACCAAACCAGCGAGTCGAGCCAGGAGCAATTCCGGCTGATTAAGCTCCGCAAGGAACTGCAGGTGGCCGTGACCGATGAAGCTTACGAGCGTGCTGCATCGTTGCGGGACGAGATTCAGCAGGTCGAGACGAGGCTCAAGGCCGGTCAGCCGGGGTAGCACGACGCGCCAGCGAGTGTTTTTTCATGAACACAACCACTCGCTGGCGCGTCGTGCTGGTCCGACTAGGCTCTGTCCCGTAAATCAGCCGCAGGGCGCTAGCCCCGGTTTGTGTGACGAGAACCGGGGCTAGCGCCCTGCGGCTCATTCGATTTGCGAGCGAGACAGAGCCTAATCTCACAGCCCCGTCCGCGCGAGGATGTCTCGCAGCAGTTCGACCGGGACTCCCGCCGACCAGGCGGCGGCAACCGCGGGCAGCAAGTGCTCGCGAACGATTGGCCCGGGAGACTCAATGCCCTTGAGCGGCATGAAGAAAGCGTTTGGGCCGGTACCAAGGATCAAGCTGTCGTGCAGGAAGAACGCGACTCGGCCGCCGCGCGCTTGATGGTCTCGTAGCCGAGCGGTCTCCCCCGCGGTCGAGTACAGCAACGTGTGACCTCGGCAGGCGGACAGCAGTTGGTCGATGTGCGGAGCGGTTGCGGGAATGATGGCCGCACCTTCGGGCGGGACGGCGTGAACGAGCGGCAGCACTCCATCGATCGACGTCAATGGTCCGGCGGCGGCGAGATTCGTGAGGACAGCGACGTCGCATCGTTCACAACCCAAGCCAATGGCGAGCGCTTCTGTCGATTGGCTTTCAAAGATCGCGGCTTCGACGCGCGGGTGCAGCAACAGTGAGCGGATGCGATCTTGATCCGAGCCGCGCAGGACGTACGGACGTTGGCCGTCCACGGAAATCTCACAGCCCAGCGCGATGCCGACTCGCCGGCCGAGCTTGCGCAGCAGCCCGGCGATCAACAGGCCGATTTGACTGGCTTCCGATCCGCCTGCGATGCCGACGATGGGGATGCGGCCATCCTCGCCGCCAGGGAACATCAATTCGACGATCGCATCGCCGACTGGCTGAGGATGCCCGTAAAGCGGTTCGACGTGCATCGACAGGGACGGTCCCGCGTTGACCTCGATGATCACTCCACCTTGCTCTTCGAGCGGCCGGCCGATGTCTTCGGCGATCACATCCATGCCCGCGATGTTCAAGCCGATGGTTTGCGCGGCGAGCACCGCACGCTCCGCCACGGCGGGATGGACCTCGTCGGTCTCGTCGGTCGTCAGATCGCCGTTCACACACACGATGATCTCTTGCCCGACTTCCGGGACCGAGTCGGACGTGAGCCCTTGGCGTTTGAGCCTCAACCGCGCGGCTTCGTTGAGGCTCATCTTGCAGAGCTTGTCGGTGTAGTTCGCGCCGCGCCGCGGATCGCGATTCTCCTCGTCCATCAGTTCCGCGATCGTGCTGTGACCGTTGCCGACAACGACATCACTTTGGCCGCGAGTCGCCGCGATCAGCCGATCGCCGACGACCAGCAGCCGGTGCGCTGGCCCCTGCGCGAACTGCTCGACAATCACGCCGGTCGAGCCGGCTTTGTTTTCGTGAAGCGCGAGATCGAACGCCTGCGTGATACTTTCGCAGTTCATCAAGTCGAACGAGATGCCGGCACCGTGATTCGCGTTCTGCGGCTTGGTGACAACCGGAAAGCCGATCTCGCGTGCCACCTGGCACGCCTCTTCGGCGGTTTCGGCGACTCGGCCGTCCGGCACGGGCACCCCGACTTGCCGCAGCAACAGCTTCGTCAGTTCCTTGTCTTGAGCGATGTCCTCGCCAATCGAGCCGGTCTGGTCCGTCTCGGCGGTCCAGATGCGATGTTGTTTCGCGCCCTCGCCAAGCTGCACGAGACTGCCGCCGGTCATTCGTCGGCACGGAATGCCGCGAGTCGCCGCCGCTCGCAAAATCGCGCGCGTGCTCGGCCCCAGCCGCACGTCGTCCGCCAGATCGACCAGCTTGCGAATCTCCGCCGGCGCGTCGAAGGCGGCGTCCGCCAACGCCGCTTGCACACACAGCCGCGCTGTTTCCAAACAGGCTCGGCCGAGCGATTCTTCCTCGAATTGGAACGTCACTCGACAGCTCGCGCCGTCAAGCGTCTCCTCGCAACGGCTGTATTCTGGCGGCGTGCCAGCAGCGGCTTCGAGCACGCAAGTCACCCGTTTCAACACGTCGGCCAGCGGCAGCCCGTGCTCGGCGAGTTTGTGAAACGATGCTTGCGGCGGTTCGTTGCCACCCTGCGACGGAGCCTGCTGCGGCGGATCGTCCAAGGCCGGCAGCCAAGACAACAGCCGCGCGACCATCGACGGATCAGCACTCGACCGCCACGTCCGTAGGGCACCCAAGTCCACGAGCACTTCCAACGTCGGCACACCCGACCAACGATTCGGCCCGTGAAACGCGACGATCTGACGAAACTCCATGAAGCACTCCGGTGACAATGAAGATGTCGGGACTCGTAACACGGTTGTCGGAAATGTCCAAGGCCCAAGCTCCAATGACCAAGGAAATCCCAAACACCAATGTCCAATTCCCAAAAGGCGAACCTAAACATGGCGTCGAACCATTGGGTCAGAGGTTCATGGGGTTTTGGGATTTGGTCATTGTTTGGACATTGGGATTTGAACCTTGGACATTCGCGAATCGTAGTCGCATCGCCGCGACAGCCAAGCTCGACCAACCGATCAAAAACAACACGCCGCCGAGGGGAGTGATCGCTCCCAGGACTTTGACGCCCGTCACCGCCAGCACATACAAGCTGCCGGAAAACAACGCGATTCCGCCGAGAAACGACCAACCCGCGATTGCCAACGACCGCCTCGTGCCATCTCGCGCCAGCAACCCGACGACGAGCAACGCCAGCGAGTGCGTGAGCTGATACTCGGCTGCGGTCTTGAAGTCTTGCAGATATTTCCAGGCCGCCGGCACCGATAACCCCGCGATCGTGCGGATATCGGTCTCGGAGTAAACCGAGTTCAAGACCTTGTCCAATCCATGAGCCGCGAACGCACCCAGCGCGACCGCCAAGCCCGCCAGGATCGAGCCACTCACCAACCAGAATTTGGAACTCGGCATGACAGACATCTCCGAAAGTAGCCCTGTCGCTCCGCGACAGGAACGCCGAAGGACGAGAGAACTCAATTCTTGAAACCAGTGAGGATCGGTAGACGTTCGGCTTTCCTGTCGCGGAGCGACAGGGCTATGACAGATCAGCGTTGCGAATCCAAGAACGCCAGCACGTCGCGGAGTTCTTGCAGCGTCATTCGTTCGGCCAGCTTTTCGGGCATGACGGAAATCTTCTGCGGCGTGCGGGTCTCGATGTCGGCGGTCTTGATCTCGATCAGTTGGCCTTCGGCGTTGCCGACGATGGTTTTGCCTTCGTTCTCGTGGACGACCATGCCGGTCACGACTTTGCCGTCCTTCAGCTCGAACGTCCACGAGACGAATTGCGGAGCAATCTCGCGGCTGGGTTCAAGGATCGACTGAATCAGTTGGATGCGGTTCATCGTCCCGACCGCGCGTGACAAATCGGGACCGACTCGACCGCCTCGGCCATCGACGATGTGGCATTTGAAGCAGCCGGGACCGTTCGGATTGAAAAAGACTCGTCGCCCAGCCGCCGGGTCAACGTCGCGGCCTCGGTTCAGTTGAGCCATCCATTCCTGACGGTCTTTCGGTTTCGCCGACGTCGTGAGTTTGATGGACTGCGGCGGATCGAGCTTCGATTCGGCGAACGCCAGCGCGATTTGATCGGACAGTTCAGCACCGAGCGTTCCGTCTTCCAAACGGATCAGCGTTTTGGCGATGTCCAACAGCCCGTCGCGCAATTCGGGATCGTCTTTGATCAGCGGCCGAGCGGCTCGCATCGCTTCGAGTCGCAGCGGGACGAGGCTGCTGTTGTTCAAGAACGTGCGCAGCAATTTGCGAGTCGGACCGCCAACCGGTTCGCTCTTCGCGACGGCGGCGAGGCCGACGATCGCTTCGGCTCGCAGCGTGACGTCGCGAGTTGGATCGGCGGCGATCTCGCGCAGCATCGACGCGGAGACTTCGGGCTTCGCGCCTTGCAGCGTGCGGACGGTTTCCAGACGCAGAGCGGCTTGGTCCGACTTCAGCAAGCTGGCGAAGAACGGGGCGTCGAGCGACTTGTCGGTGGGCGACACGAGTCGCAGGGCTTGTGCTCGGACGGCGGGGGAGCGTTTTTCGTCTTTGAGCAGCGGGACGACGTATTGTTCGGCCGGCGTCTTATCAAAATCTTCGGGCTTCTTGCCGTCGAGCATCTCCAGCGCGGCGAGCGTGGCGAGGAACAGTTCGGTCGTCATGCCTTGGCTGTCAAACATCGCGGCGACGCGCGGCTTGAGGTCCGTCAATTTCTCCTCGGCCGCCCACTGCACCGCCAGCCGCCGCACGTCCGGGTCGTGGTCGGCGAGCGCGACTCGCAGCAACCGGTCTTCCCGCGGTGCCTGCTTCCGAGCCGCCAGCAACATCGCCTGACGAACGCGCGGAGCAGCGGCTTTCGCGTCGGGAGTGGCATCGGGCTGGAGGTACTTCGCGAAGTCGTCCTGCCCAAGATTCCTGCTTGACAGTGTGACAACTTGAGCAAAGAGAAATGGATCGTCCAGCGACGTGGCCAATTTGAGAAACGATTCATCGACCTTGAACTTCGTGTCGAGTCTCGAAATGAGAGACAGGAGCACATCGTCATCGAAAATCTTTTCCTTCTGCTCTGCCGAGAGGCGTTGAATTGTGTCGCGGATCAGCGCATTCAAAATCCGTTCGTGATCGTCCACGTTCAGGTCAAGATCGCCGAATCGCTCGACGTCTTTTCCCTTCGGCTCGCTTAGGCGGGAAAACATCGGAACGGTGAGCCAGAACTCTGCCCAACTGTCGGTCGTCGGCCGAAGTTCTTGAGTCGGATCGCTGTATCGTCCCGCGATCATTGCCCAAAGTAATTCAACGTGCTGACGATTCCTCTGACGGTACCAAGGAAAGTCGCTGGCAAAACCGATATTTGCCGCCGCTCGACGAACCTCTCGTCGCGACGACGAATACAAGTCCCTCTTTTCCTCCCAATCGAGATTGGAAAACTTGTCCGTCCAATCAGGATCGGAAAACTTTGCGATGTCGAGTACAGGTTTGGTTCGAGGCAACTTCGGCGCGATCCGCCAAATTCGTCCGTGGCCGTGCAGCTTGTAGTCTCGCAGCACCCAATCGGTGCAGAACAGCGAACCGTCGGGGGCGGTCGCGAGGCCGACCGGGCGGAAATTCTCGCCGCCGGTGATGAGCGGTTCGGCCAGCGAGGTGAACGACGTCCCCTTCGGCTGCAAGCGAAAGCGGTCGATGCGGTGGTCGCCCCAACTGGTGACCATCAGGTTGCCCAGATACTCCTCCGGCAGGCCGTCCGACTCGTAGGCCAGGATGCCGGAGGGAGCTTCGCCGGTCCCCGCGACCATCGGCAGCGTGCCGGGAATCTCGCCGTTCCAGGCGGTGAAGGGGTGCAGTCCCTTGCGGCCGTTGCGGAAGCGGTAGCCGTAATCGCCTCCCGGAATCACATGCAGCAGCCGACACGGCGGACGGCTGTCGGCATCGTTGTCCACGGTGAAGAGCCGCCCGAACGCATCGAAGCAGCTCGCGTGCGGATTCCAAAACCCGGTCGCGATCTGGCTCAGCTTCGAACCATCCAGCCGGCAACGATAAATGTTGCCGCCCTCGCCACCACCACTGAGCGTCGTGCCGTCCGAACCGATGATCTTGTAGTCGGCTCCGAGGTTCTCGCCGAACCCGAAGTACATCCAGCCGAGCGCATCAATCGCAAACCCGGCCAGCCCGTTGTGCGGGTAATCCCCCTTCGTGTCGAGATGCACGATCGACTCTTTGCGGTCCGCTTTGTCGTCGCCGTCGTCATCGTGGAAGAGGAAGATCTCGCGGCGAGTGGCAATGTAGAGGGAGGTTGATGGCTGAGGTTTTGGTACTGACGGCTTATCTTCGACTTTGCCTTCAACTTTTATCTTCACCTTTGAACCCTCAATTTTTCCTTCTCCCTCCACCTTCACCTCTGGCCTCTCTGCTTTCCCCATCGGATACCAGATCGGCCGCACGACAACGCTCATCGAGAACTTCAGTCCGTCGGTGAAAACGACGATCTTGTCCGCTTTGCCGTCGTTGTCCGAGTCGCTCATCACGAGCACTCGGTCGGTCGGATGCCCCTTGTACTCTTCGGGCGGGAAGTGCGTGTTGCTCTCGATGGCGAAGACTCGGCCATGATGATCGACGTCGAGTCCGGTGGGCGTGACGATCTGCGGATGCTCGGCAAAGAGTTCGATCTTCAGTCGCGGGTCGAGCGACTTGGGCGGCTCATCGGCACGCACCTGCTGACTGCTCAGAGACGCCAGACACATCCAGAGAACGACCGGCCGAAACATGAAAGATCCCTCGCCGAAAGAAACGAATTCATCGGCGAGCGGAGGGTGTCAACCCTCCGAGTAAACCACGGCTGTATGGTTTCAAAAGCTCGGAGGGTTGACACCCTCCGCTCGCCAAACATAGCCAATGGCGAGGATCGTCTGAGAGCGACGTGAAAAATGCCAGCGAACGCCGAATCAGTTTTTATCCCAGAACTCATCCGACATTTCGTCGTCAGCATCTTCATTGTCGGATGCGGACGGTACGAGCAGCGCGTCGCCGAAGTTTCGTTGCGGCGGCGGCATCGACGAGGCTTCGTCGACGGCCGGCTCCGGCGGCACGGGCATGGCTTCGTCGAGAAGATCGGTTGCGGATGGCACTAAGATCACCCCGTCGTCTCTTGGTTCATTTGGCGAGTCATCGAACTCCAAGGTTGGGAGCATGTCTTTCTTGGCGGAAGTCGGCTGCACCTTGTTCGTCGCGGGGAAATGTTTGGCGGTGGTCTTGGCTTTGTCAGCAGGCGGTGCGGTGTGCAGTGACACTTTCGCACTCGGCTTCGCCTTCAAGTTGCCCTTCGCGATTCTTTGTTTGTTCGACGCACGATCGACTTGATCCAACACTTGTTCCGGACGCAAATCGAACAAGTCGTAGGCGACATTCAGCTCATTGGCTTTCAGCACGAGCGACCGTGCCTGCTCCAAGTCACCTTTGCTGACGGCGATCTGAGCCTGCTTCAGCAGTCGCTGAGCCACTTGCTTGTCGTTGTTGGACGGACGATCGACTTGAGCCAACACTTGCTCCGGACGCAAATCGAACAAGCCGTAGGCGACATTCAGCTCATTGGCTTTCTGTGCAAGCGACCGCGCCTGCTCTAAGTCACCTTTGCTGACGGCGATCTGAGCCTGCTTCAGCAGTCGCTGAGCCTCTTGCTTGTCGTTGTTGGATGGACGATTGACTTGAGCCAACACTTGCTCCGGACGCAATTCGAACAAGTCGTAGGAAACATTCAGCTCATTGGCTTCCAGCGCGAGCGACCGCGCCTGATCAAAGTCACCTTTCTTGGCGGCGATCTGAGCCTGATTCAGCAGGTGCTGAGCCTTTTGCTTGTCGTTGTTGACAGACGCCGGCAATTCTGCCGATCGGGTCGCGGCTGCCTTGGTCGGCTGCGGAATCTGTGCGAAGCTCTGAGTCTGTGGCATGACTTCGTCGCCGTTGTTTGCTCGACGATCGATTTCCGTCAGAAGTTGTTCCGGTCGTTC
Organism: Candidatus Kuenenia stuttgartensis; assembly: GCA_945904015.1. Classification (GTDB taxonomy): domain Bacteria; phylum Planctomycetota; class Planctomycetia; order Planctomycetales; family Planctomycetaceae; genus SXKJ01. The sequence goes on from CAMDPK010000127.1 coordinate 10,475, forward strand.
ATCGAAGACGGAGTAGGCAACATCCATGCCGGCGGCTTGCTCAGCCTTGTCACGAGCTGCCACGATGTCTCCCTTCGCGAGGTCGCGGCGAGCTTGCTGCATCAGCGACTTGGCCATCGTTATTTTTTCGACGGAAGACGCACCGGCCGAACGCTTCGTCGCCGGAGCAGACGAGGTGGTGTCCAGTAAGTCTTTCGCGGCGGACTTTTCCTTCGCGATCGCCAGGTTGTTCGACGCACGATTGACTTGAGCCAACACTTGCTCCGGACGCAAATCGAGCAAGTCGTAGGCGACATTCAACTCATTGGCTTCCAGCGTGAGCGATCGTGCTTGCTCCAAGTCACCTTTGCTGGCGGCGATCTGAGCCTGCTTCAGCAGTCGCTGAGCCACTTGCTTGTCGTTGTTCGACGCTCGATTGACTTGAGCCAACACTTGCTCCGGACGCAAATCGAACAAGTCGTAGGCGACATTCAGCTCATTGGCTTCCAGTGCGAGCGATCGCGCTTGCTCCAAGTCACCTTTGCTGGCGGCGATCTGAGCCTGATTCAGCAGGTGCTGAGACCGTTGCTTGTCATTGTTGACCGACGACGGCAGTTCCGTCGATTTGGTCGCGGCTGGCTTGGTCGGCTTCTGAGTCTGTGTGAGGCCCTGAGCGCGCGGCGTGTCTTCGTCGACGTTGTTTGCTCGACGAGCGATTTCCGTCAGAAGTTGTTCCGGGCGTTCATCGAAGACGGAGTAGGCAATGTCGATTCCAGCGGCTTGCTCAGCCTTGTCACGAGCCGCCGCGATGTCTCCATTCGCCAGATCTCGGCGAGCTTGCTGCATCAGTGACTTGGCCATCGCCATTTTTTCGGCAGGAGACGAACCGGCCGAACGCTCCGTCACCGAAGCAGGTTCTGCGGCAATATCCACGTCGGGAATCCGTTTGGCACCCTCGGCTTGAGGCGTCGGCTTTTCGTCGTCGACAGCCGGTTCCGGTGCGGGAGGCACCCGATTCGGCACCTTGATCGGTTGGTCCCCACTGGCTGACGAGTCGACACCGTCGATGAGCCACAGGTCGTTTTCCCCGGCGAGAGCACCCCGTTCCAGTTGCACGTTCTTTTGAGAAACGGCGTACTCGGTTCGCGACTGGTAGTAGCGAATCTCGGCTTCAACGACGCGGCGTTGAGTGTCCAGGATGCGGTCGATGTCGATGGGCAAGCCGTTCTTCTCTTCGGCTTCCAGCGACAGCATGACTTCTCGCGATGCGATGTAACGATTGAGGCTGCTTTGACACGACTCATAAGCGCGGACAGCGTCGGACAGCGCGTTGCTGAGGTCGTGGACGACCTCGCGTTCTTGTTCGCGGTGGATAGCCCGTTCGTGGCAGAGCGCGAGTTCGGCGTTCGCCACGGCGGCGTGACCCTGTCGGAAACCGATCGGCATCGAGAACTCGAGGCCGAGCATCCATTCTTGATGTTCGAAGGTCGCAAGATTGCCCAGCGCGGAGACCGGTTTGCCACCGCCTTGATTGCCGCTGTATTGGATCAGCTTGTCGCCGAAGCCTCGGAAACGATAGCGGCCGACGGCATCCAACTGCGGAATGGTGAAGTTCTGCGCGGCCAACAATTCCATCTCGCGACGTTTGACCTTGAGCTGTTGGCGTCGCAGCTCTGGCCGGCGAGCCAAGGATTCTTGCATGAGGATTTCCCAATCGTAGATGACCTCGGCTTCGTCCGGATCTTGCGAGGGCCGCAGCAGGGTGCCGTCCGTGATCGGCAGGCCGATCATCAGCCGCAATCGCCGCTCGTTGACTTGCACGCCGCCGTTGGCTCGCAGTGTTCCACCGGTGCTGCCGTTGCGGGTCTGAGTGCCTTGCAGCAGCCGGCCAGAGAGCGAGTCATCCACTTCTTGCTTGAAGCGGTAGTATTGCTCGCGAGCCTGGGCTTCTTTCGAGGCCGATAGTCCCTCGGCTTCAACCTGTGCCTTCACCTTCCGCCACGATTCCAACGCGGCATGCATGGCTCGGCGACGAGCGTCCAAGTCGCGGTACGAGTAGTACAAATCCCAGTACACGTTGACCACGTTGCTGACGTAGTCTCGCACGGCGATCTCAAAATCGGTCTGCGTGATATCCGTGTTGACGCGGGCAATCAGAATCCCGTTGTAAAGGCCCGGTGCGCCGCTGGGGCCGGCGATGCGATTGAATTGCAACCCGCCACCTTGCAGCAGCGGTTGCCGAGCTTCGCCCTCGGTGTAGTAGCTCCACGCACCCGGAAACAGGTTACCAGGCGCGTTGTTTCGATCGGATTCGGACACATTCCGGAAGACCAACAGCGCGCCCGTGGCCGCACGCTTGGAAAGCTCGGCCTTGTACTCGTCCAGGTTCTGCAGGTAGGAGTTAATGCCGCCGGCGAAGAACGAGTTGTTGTAGATGCGGTCGTTGTTGTTGATCATCGCCGACGCCTTGAACTGTGCGTCGAACGCACTCAAGGCGGCATGCGTGCCGAAGCGTGGATCGGTCTGCTGCAAGCCGGCCGTGTAGCGTGTCCGGATTGATTCCGGGGTTCTGAGGATCGTGCCACCCAGCTCACGCAAGACCTCCGAGTTCTCCAGAGCGATCTGCAAGATCTCGCCGACGCTGACGTCGCGGTACTGAATCTCTTGGCCATCGCGCAGCGACTTCGACGTGATCGGAGCGGCCGAGTACGCGGCCTGATAGACGTCTGGGATGGGGTTTTCGGCTTCGGCGGTGATGGCGTCGATTTCGCTGGTATTGTTGCCAGCCGTCTTTTTGTAGGTTTCGTACGACGCGCAACCCAAGAATCCCGACAGCGTGGCTGAAAGAATCAACAGCGCCGCCGCACGCCGAACCGCAAAGCGGCACGGCATCGGTTTCAATCGGTCACTGCGGAGGCTGACGGTCATCCGTGTCATTTCCAGGACGGGTGAGGAGATTACCTCACCGATTCTTTCGATCGCAAAAACTGCGCGCACGACTTTGTGCAGTCACTAGCGACAAACTCACCGTCTAAGAATCGACGGTTGACTTTGACGATTGGAGAGAATTTTCCGATTCTGCGGATTAAGACCTACGGAAAACCCCTTCGACGGCTGGAAATCGTTAGGCCTGGGGCTGCGGCGAAGTTGCAGAAACTGGGAAGAGTCGCCAGTCACGAGAACTCCGGCAGAAATCGCCGGCAGTCTGGAAATTGTGACGACCACTCGCATCCGTTCTGGCCACGGCTTACCGTTCTCGACCACGGCAGAGAGACCTTGAAATTGAGCATTTGGCAGTCGTGATGAATAGTCCCCGTCAACCCGAGTCGGTCGCCCGTTCCGCTTCGCTGATGATGCGCGTCGACGGGTTGTTGGAGCATGCCGAGACTTTGGGGCGAACGCCGGTGGCAACCTCGGAGTACTACGGTCAGGTGCTGGGTGAGTTGGCAGACATTCTCGAAGCTCACAGTGTCGCGGCGTGGTCAATTCGCGAGGAGAGTGTGTCGCTGCTCTTCGATACACAAGGCGATTCGGATCGGGATCGCATCGCGGCCTTCGTCGAACCGGTCGGGCGTTTGGAAACCGATCGTACGGTGATCGTCCCGCCGGGTGTCGGTGGCCGCTGGCCAAACGCGACGGAGTTTGCTCGGTGCATTGCTTGTGTGTCAGTGGCTCCAGCGCTGCGGTTGGCGCTCGATGTGCGGTTGCCGGCGGCGGCCCAACGAGGCGAAAACATCGCCGACGTCGTTGCGGCTGTGGCAGCGGTCATTGTGGAGTTTCATCGAGGCCGTCAGCTCACGCGAATGTTTTCGGTGTCGGTGGAGCGAGATCGCGTTGCCGGGTTGTGTCAGACGCTGCACTCGACGTTGGATCGCCGACGCATCGCGCTCGATCTGGCCAATGACGGGGCGACTGCGTTGCGACTCGACCGAGTCAATGTTTTGCTGGCGGATGCGTCCGGATTTCGGCTGGAGTCCGCGACCGCAGTCCAGGAATTGAATCGCCGCGCGAATGCCAGTCGCGCGATCGAACAACTTGTGTCGGACCTCCACCAACAAAGCGTCTCGCTGCCGTGGACCTCTGCCGATCAGACGCACGAAGCCGCGCGGATGTATTTGCAGGAGTCAGGGGCAACTCGTGTGCGAGTCGAGCCGCTCGGCCCGAAGCCTGGTTCTTGGGAAGGTGCGTGCGGTGCGGTTGTGTTGGAGTCTTTCGGAACCGAACCGCTCAATCCCGATTTCGACGGTGTCGCGGAAGTCTGCCGACATGCAGCGACCGCGCTCGCGAATGCAGCAGCCTTCGAGGCTCACGGACTGAGTGGCCGTTTGCTGCGATGGAGATCGCTAGCACAATCACGTCGAGCACGCACCATTGCGAGTTCGATCGTGGGAGTTGTGCTCGCGCTCACCCTCATTCCCGCCGACTTGGATTTGGAAGCGCACGGCCAAGTGCAACCGAAACGACGCCGGTCGGTTTATGCTCCGGCCGATGGGATCATCACAAAAGTCGCCGTCAGCAACGCGGTAAAGGTTGCGGAAGGCGAAACGCTCGCAGTGATGCGAAACCCGGAGTTGGATCTCGAAGAGCAGCGCGTTCTGGGTGAAATCGCTACGACCGACGCGAGGCTCAAGAGTGTCCGAGCCTCACGTGGCGATCCCGATCGCCGCGGTTCTAACTCGTCGAGTGCCGGACAACTCGCCGCGGACGAAGAAGAACTCAAGCAGTCGATTGCGAGCCTCAATCGCCAACTCGAAATCGTGAATCGCCGAGTCGCTGAATTGACGCTGCGGTCTCCGCTCGCCGGCCAGGTCGTGCGTTGGGATCTCATCCGCTCGCTCGAATCGCGGCCAGTGCGGCAAGGGCAATTGCTGATGCAAGTCGTCGATCCCACGGGACCGTGGGAGATTGAGCTGCGCATCCCCGACCGGCATGTGCGGCATGTGCTCGCTGCTCAAGCCGCCGCCAAAGAGGCAAACGGTTTGCCGGTGCGATTTCTGTTTCGCATGTCGCCGAAGACGACGTACTCGGCGAGACTCGACACTGTGAACCTCGCCACTGACCTGGATCAAGACGGAGAACTTTCGACCTTCGCAAAGGTCACATTAAATCCGAAAGAGATTCCCGAATTGCGTCTCGGCTCCAGTGTGATCGCCAAACTCGACTGCGGCCGCCGCTCACTGGGTTACGTTTGGCTGCGAGAGTTGCTCGAATTCCTGCAAACCCGCGTGCTGTTCTGATCGGCCGTTCGCCGAATGCCGATGGCCGACAGCCGCAGTACCGTTTTTTCGAGACAGCCGGACTCAAAATGACCGACGCCAAAGCCACGATCCTCTCTGCCATTCGCCGGCATCACCTCCCCGAAGCACCGCTCCCCAGCCTCGATCACTCGTGGATTCAGTTCAGCGACGTGCGAGCACAATTCGCTTCGGTCCTGGAATCGGTCGGTGGCCGGGCTGTCATGGTCGCTGACACGGCGGCGCTGAACTCCGAGCTGTCCGCCGTTTCCGAATGGCGAGACGCGAAGAAGAGGGTCTCACTGGTCGCGGGAGTTCACGGCAACACGGACCTCGCATTGATCGACGATCCGCACGCGACGGAAGACATCGACTTCGCGATCCTGCCCGGGCAATTCGCCGTCGCCGAAAACGGAGCCGTATGGATCAGCGACGACGGCGTGAAGCAGCGGGCGATCTACTTCATCGCTCCGCATCTCGCGCTGGTGGTCTCGGCGAACGACATCGTACCGAACATGCACGAAGCGTATCGCCGCCTCTCGTTCGACTCACCGAGTTTCGGGGCGTTCATTTCCGGCCCCTCGAAGACCGCCGACATCGAGCAATCGCTCGTCATCGGAGCTCACGGCCCGCGCTCGATGACCGTGTTCGTGGTTGGTTGAGCGGCGTAGGTTGGGTCTCTGACCCGACCTCCTGGATTTGGATTTGGCTCTGTGTCGGGTCAGAGACCCAACCTACACCAATTCCGAAATCGGTTGTCCGCCTTCGGTCACAATCGGAATTGGCCGGCCCTGCGGATTGACCCAATGCGTCGCGAGGTCGATACCAGCGTGCTTGAACACCGTCGCGGCGAGGTCTTGCGGACGCACGGGGCGGTCCTTGATGTCGTAGCCGCGCGAGTCAGTGCTGCCGACAACCTGGCCGTGTTTCAGGCCGCCGCCGGCGAGAATCATGCTCATGCAATTGAGCCAGTGATCGCGGCCGGCATCTTTCGTCATGATCGGGCCACGGCCGAATTCGCCCATCATCAGGACGAGCGTCGTGTCGAGCAGTCCGCGCTGTTCGAGATCGGTGACCAAGTGATAAACCGTGCGATCGACGGTCGGCAGGATCGGGGCGAGTCCCTTTTCGATGCCGCCCCACGGCGGAACATTGTCGCCGTGATGGTCGAAGTATCCCCAGCGCGCACTGACCAGCACGAACGTCACGCCCGCTTCGACAAGTCGTCTGGCGAGCAGCGCCTTTTCGCCGATCGAATCGCGGCCGTAGGCGTCGCGCAGCGAATCTTTTTCCTGGTTCAGGTCAAACGCCTTCTCGGCGTGACCCGATGTGACGAGGTCCATCGCCTGTGCCGTGTAGCGATCGGAGGTCGCCATCGTTTCGGAGCGGTCGCAGTCACGCAGGAGCTGATCGAATTGCCGCCGCAACTCATCGCGGTTGCCGAGCCGATCCAACTGAATCCCTTCCGGCAGAGCGATTCGGCCGGCCAGCGCACCGCCATCGACCGGAGCGAACGACGAGCCCATGTGACCGGACTCCCACACGTCCGCTTTCCAACTGGGAGCTAGCCCAACAAACGCCGGCATCCGCGGGTCGTTCGAGCCACGAAACTTCGCAACCACCGAACCCATCGACGGATATCCGTCGCCGTCCTTAATCTTGTCCAGCCGCCGAGCCAGCGGGTTCCCCGCCTGCATCGTGATCGGCGTGTGATTGCTCGTTTTGCAATCGACCGAGCGGATGATCGTCAGCTTGTCCATGATCGAGGCTTGCTTCGGCAGATGCTCGGAGAAGCGAACCCCCGGCACGCACGACTCAATGGACGAAAACGGCCCTCGAATCTCTCGCGGCGCATCGGGCTTCGGATCCCACATGTCGAGATGGCTCGGCCCGCCCGATAGCCAGAACAGGATGACCGCTTTGCGATCCGACGGCTTGGCCGTTTCGTTCGCTCGCAGCAAAGCCGGCAGAGCAAGTCCACCGAAGCCGGCCAACCCTGTCTGAAGAAACCAGCGGCGCGAACCGATACGAATAAAATCGTTCATCTTCTTCTCCAACTCAGAGTGTTAGATCAATTCGGCAATCGGAGCGCCTTCATCAAGCATCGGAACCGGGCGGCCAGCGAAGTCTTTGAATGAAGTCGCCGGGTCGATGCCCATGATGTGATAGACCGTCGCGAGGATGTCAGCCGGCTTGAGCGCGCGTTCGATGGGGAATTCCGCTTTCGAGTTGGTGGCTCCAACGACCACTCCGCCTTTCAGGCCGCCGCCGGCCATCATCACGGAGATCGCGTTGCCCCAGTGATCTCGGCCGGGGATGGCGATACCAGGTTGGCCGTTGTTGATTTTTGGAGTGCGGCCGAACTCGCCCATCACGATGACGAGCGTCTTGTCAAGAATGCCGCGCACGTCGAGATCGTCGATCAGCGCGGAGACGGCATGATCGACCGCTTGCAGTTTTGTGCCGTGGCCTTTTTCGATGTTTGAGTGATCGTCCCAGTGCGGCATATCGACGGTGCAAAACGTCGTGCCCGCTTCGACCAGTCGCCGAGCCATCAGCGTGTAGCGGCCCCACGGGTTGTTGCCGTACTTGTCGATTGCCTTCGGGTCTTCCAGGTCGAGATTGAACGCCTCACGAGCTTTCCCGCCCAGCACCATCGAGAACGCATCTTGCTGATATTGGTCGACCGTCTTCATCAGGCCCGATTGATCGGCTTGCCGCTCGATCTGATCGAGGCCGTTGAGCAGTGACTGGCGATCACCCGCGCGTGTCTTTTCGAGTTTCCCGAAACTGTCGAGACACTTCGGCCGGCCGATCTTCACTTGCGACGCGTACGACAGGTACTTCTGCTCGGTGTCGACGTCAAACGGGTTGTACGCCGCCCCGAGATACGCGGCGCCCATGTAGCCGGGAAACAGATAAATGCTCTGCGCGGCTGGCAGTCCGACATACGCCGGCATCCCCGTGACGTTCGGTCCGCGCAGTTTCGAGATGTACGAACCGAACGACGGATATTTCTGCGGCAGGCTGGCCGCGTTCGAACCGAAGCGTCCGGTGAGCATCCAGTGACCGCCCGCGAAGTGATCGCCATTGTCGTGATGCACCGAGCGGACGAACGCCATCTTGTCGGCAAGCTTCGCGTGCAGAGGCAATGTCTCGGAGACGATCATGCCGGGCACGTTGGTCTGCAATGCTCCGAATGGGCCGCGATAATCGGACGGCGCATGCGGTTTTGGGTCGTAGGATTCGAGTTGGCTCGGTCCGCCATCGAGCCAAATCAAGATCACTGATTTGTCGTTTTTCTCCGCTGCACCGGCAGCCCGCAGTCGCAGCAAGTCGCCGAGCGTCAGACCGGACAAACCGAGGAAGCCCGCTTTGATCGCTGTTCGGCGCGACATGCCTTGGCAGTTACTGGTCGGTCGGGCGTGTTCGATGGTTAGCATGAATGTCTCCGGTAGTCACACGCGGCTTGCGCGCTACGAATCAGAAAGCCCTGATGCGAGGATCGGACGATATCGTTTCGACCTTGAGCCGGTCAACGAGGCATCGGCAATTCCGACCTTGTCCGGGCAGGTTGAAAACCTGCCCCACGAGCCGGATACTGCCGCTGCCTTCCGAGTCCACCGCTGGCGAACTCGCACGAACCCCGCCCCAACCTTGTCATCACGGACTTCACGACATGGAACTGGTTCATCTCAGCATGTTCGCGTGGTGCGTGCCGCTGGTGGCGATTCCGGTTTTGCTGCACCTGCTGACGTTGCATCGGTTGAGGACCGTGGACCTCAGTACGTTTCGGTTTCTGTTCGACACCTACGTGCAGCAGCGGCGGAAGATGAAGTTCATGGACGCGCTGATCGCGTTGCTCCGCACGTTGTTCTTGCTGTTTCTGATTCTGGCGTGTGCTCGGCCGATGATCCGGCACTGGAACGCACTCTTCGGCGGAACCGGGGGTGGCCGCGATATCTTTCTGCTGGTCGATTGCTCGGCCAGCATGAATGCGGCGACGGACGGCGTGTCGGCGTTTGATCGAGCGAAGACGGCGGCTTCGGCGGTCATCGACAAGCTGGGCAGCGATGATCTCGTGACGCTCGTGCGCGTCGCGTCGAGACCGGAAGAGATCGTCTCCAAGGTGACGGCCGATACCGACTCGTTGAAAGAAAAACTCGGCGGGCTGAAGACGAGTCCTTCGCGAGCGAACTTGTTCGCGACGTTCACGCAGTTGTTCGACGGCGGTTTGCCGATGACGCTCAAGCCGCAGATATACTTCTTCACGGATTCGCAGGCCAGTGGTTGGCGCGAACTACGCGAACAACCGGCCGAAGGTTTGATCCCGGAAGGCTCGAAGCTGTTCGTGATTGATGTCGGTTCGTCGGCCGGCGAAATCCCGAACCGCGCGGTCATCGGCGAACCTCCGGAAACTCATCGCGCGATCGCGGGCTTGCCGCTGCCGCTGAAGACGCGCGTCGTCAATTTCTCGAAAGATCAGCCGGAGGACGTCACGGTCAGCCTGCTGATCGACGACAAGGAGATCGCTCGCAAGAGTTTGACGCTCAAACCGGGCGAGACGGCGAACGCTCCGTTCCTGTTCGTGCCGACCGAAGCGGGCACGCTCAAAGGCCGCTTCGAGATTTCGGCGGACCGATTTCCGAACGACGACACGTTTCTCTTCACGATCTCGGTTGAGCCACAAGTGCGAATCGTGATCGTCAACGGCAACCCCACGAAGAATCTGAAAGACCCGTTCGAGAACGAGGCGCTCTATTTGCAAACGGCATTCACGGCGACCGAGCCGGACGACGTGGGTCAGGCTTCCAGCCTGCCGGACAAGGCCGCGTCGAAGACTCGACAGGCTGGAAGCCTATCCCACGACACTAAGCTGACGACCGAAGCCGACCGACGCTTTGTGAAGTCGCTGGATGTCGTCGAACTCAATGAGAATCAAGTCACCGCTGACGCCCTCAAAGAAGCGAGCGTCGTGATCCTCGCCAACTGCGGGACGCTCAACGATCAGCAATGCGGGTTTCTGCGAGATCATGTGTTGCGTGGCGGTGGGTTGATGATCCTGCCGGGGGACAAGTGCAACCACGACCAGTACAACAAAAAGCTGTTCGCGATCCCCGGCACGACGGATCAATTCTTGACGACGGCGCAGCTGCAGCCGCCCGATGGGGACGTCGAAAAATCAGAGACCTTTGAACGCTTCACGAGCATCGACTTCGCGCACCCAGTGCTGTCGGTCTTCGAGAATCGTGAAGCCCGTTATCTGACGAAGGTCTCCGTCTATCGCCGCTTCCCGTTGAAACTCCCGGCCGAGCGGGGCAACACCTGGCCGCTGCTCGAATTTTCGAACGGCACAGCCGCGCTGGTTGAAAGCCGCTACGGCGACGGCCGAGTCATCCTGGCTGCGTTTCCGATGACCTCGAAGTGGACCAATCTGCCGCTGAAACCGGAGTTCGTGCCGCTGGTGCTGCGGCTCGTCAGCCACATCCGCACGCGAGCCAGTGTCGAAGGCCCATCGGTCGTCGCCGCCAACGCCACTGCCGAAATCTCTGTCGCGAAGACGTGGCAGAACCTGCAAGCCGAAGTCGTCAACGTCGAAGGCAATCGCTTACCGGTCACGTTCGAGAAATCGGTCAGCCGCCAAGTCGGAGCGTTCTCCGCGACCGCCGAGAAGGGCTTCTACGATGTCGATGTCCGAGGCGGCCGCATCGAACAGCCGAAGCACGAATCGCTCGCCTTCGCCGTGAACCTCGCCCGCGAGGAATCCAACTTCGCGCTCATCAACGAGACGCAGTTGAAAGAACTCCTGCCGAACGTGGACTTGAAAGTCATCGACGCCTCCGCCGAGACGCAGCAGCTTCACGGCAGTATCGGCCAAGAGCACGAAATCTGGCGACCGCTGATCTACCTGCTGTTCGTGGTCATCGCCATCGAGTTCTGGCTCTCAACCTTCGGCGGCCAGCACCTGGACGGCGAAGAGGTCCAGACGGTCACCGAGCGTTTCAAAGACCTCAGCACCGGTGGCATCGTCGGCCGCATGACCGGCGCGGGACAAGGCTCGTAGGATGGGCACTCCTGTCCGTCCTCCTAAAACTTTCGCCCGGCTCCAAATTGACCGATTCCGGTTTGAGCGGCGGGCGATTGAGTGAAACCACCCACGACTCCGCCTCCCTCGCGCTCATGCAAGTCGTCGTGCAGCGAGCGGAGTTCTTCGACGGACCACTCTTCGATCTTCCAGTCGGCGGTGATCTGACTGACGTGGTTGGGGCCGCGAAGGTGAGTCACCAGCGTTGCGGTTGTCGGGTTGAAGTCACCTTCGACGGACCAATGATTCCCACGCAACGGGTAGTGGCCGGTGGTCTCGACTTGGATTTCTTCTGGATCGGCGGCCTTCGGGCGTTCGTTCTGGCCTTTCATCAGCCAGCCGAAGGTCCAGGCATCTAGTGGCGTGGTGCAGCCGTGCTTGAAGTAGCGCAGGACTTCGCCGTCCTGAATGCAGATCACGCTCGGCAGTTCACGAGCCTTGAGCAGCTCGGCGAATTCCGGCACGTCGGCGCGATCGACAATTTGAATGTGGTTGTCGGGCGTCTCGCCGATTTTCCAGCCGCGAACCTGCATGGATTCGAACTCGCCACCGGGCTGCCGCAAGCGTTTCAGTTCTCGCTCGCACTTGTCGCAGCCTTTGTCGGTGATGAACAGCACGCGCGGATTGCGCGGGACGACACGACTTGTTTCCGCCGTGTCTTTGGTGGCCGTCGCGTTGACGGCAGGTAGTTTCGCAGTCCGTCCTTGGTCTTGGGCGACCGCCGTGAATCCTGTCACGACGGTGAGCAGCAGTGCTGCTTTCGCCAGCAAACGACCAGACATTGCGCTGTCACCTCATGGTTGCAAATTCCACGGGAATCCGTGGCCGATGCGAAGACATCGGCAGCGCGGCGGCCCGACGAGCGTTTCGGGCGAGCAAACCGCAGGCCGCGAGCGAACGGCCGCTCGGAGTATGCGCGACGTTCGTCCGGTGTTGAAGCGAGTGGCTTCCGAGGATGAGAACTTCACGCATCGGCTGTGATCGTCGAATCGAGTAGGCAAACTCTGTCAACCGCCGAGCAGCCCGTCGAAAAACCCCACCGAGCTTGTCTCATTGGTATCTACACAAGTCATTAAATTCGGTAGCCATCGCTGGATGGAATCGAAATACGGCTGAAGGATCAGCGGTTGGTGACACGTTGTCGAGAACTTGTGCGGCGGCATTGTGATGCCGTGCCCAGCGGAG
>CAMDPK010000128.1 GCA_945904015.1 Candidatus Kuenenia stuttgartensis
CGGGTCTGGTTCAAGCCAGAAAGGAGGTGATTTGTGAGTTCATCTAGTCCTAGTTGCCAAAGAGGTGGTGTCGCCTAAACGCCGACGGGCTGTCAGTGGCAGCCACCCACCCAGGTGCCCCGAAGTGAATTCGCTGGTGCCTGGTTCCCTGAGCGGTCCTCTTTTGAGATCGCTTACGGCGACTCGGCTGAAGAGTCACCTTCGATTTCTTCGACGAGTTCCCCAAGACCCGGCTCCGCAAGGAGCCGGGTCTTGCTTTTTTCTGGGAGGCACGTTTGCCTTCCGCCGCCAAGATCGGCGGTCCTCAAACGAATTCAAACGGGAGTCACACTTCGCGATGGAAAACCTTTTTGCACTGGATGTGTTGTCTCGCATCGCGCATGTCGCGACCGCGATCGTATTGGTTGGCGGCACCGTCTTCATGCGTTTCGTTCTGATGCCCGCCGCGAAGGAACTTCCTGAAGCCGAGCACGATCAGTTGCGGCAGCGATTGTTGGCTCGATGGAAACGAGTCGTGCATGGCGGGATCGCGTTGCTGCTGCTGAGTGGTCTTTTCAACTACATGCAGCAGATCCCCAAACACAAAGGAGACGGTCTGTATCACGCTTTACTGGGAACGAAGATGCTGTTGGCGTTGGTCGTGTTCTTCATCGCCTCAGCTCTGGTGGGTCGGTCGGCCGCGTTCGAGAAGATGCGCCAGAGCCGCGCGAATTGGATGGGGGTGATTGTCTTGCTCTCCGCATTGATTGTCGGGATTTCCGGATTCGTGAAAGTCCGTGTCCCAAAGCCGAAACTTGCGGTTCCGACAGAACCTCGGCAGGTGGAAAAACTTCCCGCGGCAACGAGCAGTTAGGAACGATTTTCCCCCAATCTCCGTCGAAGCCACGTAGGTTTTGCCAACGGGCCGCGAAGGAGGCCGCATCATGACACGCTACAAAAATCCGGCGATGAAACAATTGGCCGACCAGCAGGTGCGTTACGCCCCGCAGCCGGTTCGCCTCGAACAAATTCAGCGGGCGGAAGAACTCATCGACGAGCTTCAGCCGAGCGGCACGTATTGGTACGAAGACCTGTGCCAAAAGCTGACCAACTACCGTCCAAACCGTTATCCCAATCTGACGCTCAACGGTGACGAGGCGGCACACGATCTGCATCGATTCGTCGAAGACTTGTCGGACAGTGCCAATCTGACGTTCGACATGGTCAGCGAGCCGGTACTTTCGTTGGAAGACGTGAGCCAGCGCTATCACGTTTCGGCCAAGACAGTCACCCGCTGGCGACAGCGAGGATTGGTGGCACGTCGATTTCGAGTCGGTTCGCGCAAGCAGATCGGATTTTTGGAATCGTCGGTACGCCGATTCGTGCTGCGTCACCGCGACGCGGTCGCTCGCGGCAGCCGGTTCAGTCAACTGACCGATGACGACAAGCTCCGCATCCTGAACTGGGCGCGGCGGTTGGCGAAGTGGGGAGCAAATCCAACTCAGGTCGTGCATCGTGTGGCTCGCAAATTTGAGCGCGCACCCGAAACGGTTCGTTACACCCTGCGACAATACGACAAGCAGAACCCGGAGAATGCCGTGTTTCCGAATGCGACCGATCCACTGAGCGACGAGGAGAAGCGCGAGCTGTATCGCCTCTCGCGGCTCAACGTGTCGGTCGACAAACTTGTCACGAAGTTTCGCCGCACGCGGTCCAGTGTGTATCGGCTCATCTCCGAAATGCGTGCGAAGAACTTGGTTGATCAACCGATCGAGTTCATGGATCACGACTCGTTCCGGTTGCCGAACGCCGACGAGGTCATTCTCGGCGCGCCGCCGGCGCGCGATGTGCCTGACGAGCATCACGCTCAACCGGCCGGATTGCCGGCTTATCTGGAAAGCCTGTATCAACTGCCGCTGCTGACTCGCGAGGAAGAGGGCTACTATTTCCGCAAGATGAACTATTTGAAGTTCAAAGCGGAAGAGTTGCGGAAGTCGCTCAACCCGCAGCGGCCGAAAGCGGCTGTCATGCGCGAAGTTGAACGTCTGATGGAAGAGTCGCTGACGGTCAAGAACTTTTTGATTCGCAGCAACCTGCGCTTGGTGGTCTCGATCGCCAAGAAGCACATGCGCCCCAACGCGAACTTCTTCGAGATGGTTAGCGACGGCAACATGTCGCTGCTGCGAGCCATTGAGAAGTTCGACTTCAGCCGAGGCAACAAATTCTCGACCTACGCTTCGTGGGCGATCATGAAAAACTTTGCACGGTCGATTCCGGCTGAGCACACGTTGCACGATCGCTTCAAGACCGGCGCGGACGAGATTTTCCAGTTGTCTTCCGACAAGCGCGGCGACCAGTTCCAAGCGGAGCGTGAGAATCAGACGCAGCACGACATCCTGATGCGAATCCTCGAACGACTTGATCCTCGCGAACGGGAGATCTTGCTGCTGCGATTCGGACTCCGGTCAGGCGATGAACCAAAAACCTTGGAAGAGGTAGGCCATCGGTTCGGCGTGACCAAGGAGCGTGCTCGCCAGTTGGAGGCCCGCGGTTTGAAAAAGCTTCGCCAGATCGCCTCCCATGAGAAACTCGACATCCCAGGCATATAGCCCGGCTTGCCTTCGTCGCCGAGTTTGCCAGATGCCAGCGCTTCTCCCCGCTGTCTGGTCGGCTCGGCGACCCTTGGCTCGTGGCACGCAAGCTGATCTTGAGGCGATCTGTCGCCAGTCGATACGGTCCCACCCGGCTCTTGGAAGAGCCGCCTTTGGTCGGCGAGTTTCGCCGAGCGAGAGTGCGATTTCGGGGGCCAAGGATGTGCCATGAAGGGTGCTCGTCGACGGGCCATCGCGGGGCTGCTGTGCGTGTGCGGAGTCTTCGGCTGCGCGCAATTGCCGGCGCGTGGCTTGTTTGCTCGGCGAATCAATCAGACACCTGATGAACCACGCGTCGATGACTTTTCCGACACGACGGACGAGGACGCTACTGGCATCGTGGCGGATTCCGACCGAAATCGAGGCGAATTTGCCGCAGTGACTTTTGATCGATCTGTGCCTGCTGTGGTGCCACATGACTCGAACTCGCCAACAGCCGAGCCGTTTGACATGTCGAGTCGCAGTACTCAGAGCGCAGCTCTTTTGACGGTTGAAGCACCTCCACCAAATCTTCGGACATCGTCTCCGCCGGCCGCATTCGTCTCGCCACCACAAGCGCGCGAGATTGCACCAAACTCAATTCCCCAACACAGCGACACGTCCGCTGATCATGGTTCGGTCGTGTTGGCCCACCGTGAATCGACGGCTCTCGAGAACTCCTCCCAGATCGAATTGGCAGCGGCACAGCCACGCGCCAACACCAGTGCAGCCAGCAATCCAAATCCGTGGGACCGCTTCCGAGGTTTGACGAACAGGCCCGATATCAATGGCTTGGTGAGCGAGCAGCCACTCAATTCCGTGCCGCCGCATTTGGACGGGAACAACTTGAATGACTCGGCGAATACCGCCAACAGTCCAGAAACCTGGCCGCGCGCACCTGGTGCAATCGGGTTCAAATCCTCGACGACTAACGGAGTCGTCTCGTCAGGGAATTGGAACTCCGCTCCAAATGCACCTGCGGCTTCTGTTCCACCCAACTTGCAGTGGATGAATGCCGGACAACCGGTCCGCGACAAGTTCCCGCCGGCGGCGTCGAATCCGCAATCACTGGTATCCGCAGGCAACGTACCGCACAACTTTGGTTCGCCAGAAGGCACACCGTTGGCGATTGCTCCATTTGCTTCGTCGCCCGAATTGGAGCGGCTCATCACTCAGACCACTGTCGAAGCAGCAGCGGTAAATCCGGGCGACAACGAAGTCAGCCGCCAACTCTATCTGCGAAAGCAAGTCCAATTGCGTCTGTTACATCTGATCTCAGGTCAGGCAGATCGCGCCTTGCAGCCGATCCCTGGCATCGACTCAGTCGATCAGGAATTCTGGCAGCAGATGTTGTGGGGCCTGGCGAACTACTTCGACACGCAAGGGATGCCCGACAGCTCGGAGCGCGCGACACAGACGATCACGCAACTGCGAACTGCCGCCGCGCGGCTGCAAGAGAAGGCTCGGCTCGAACTGCACAACGTGGCCTTCTGCCGCAAGATATCGGGGTTCGGAAACTACCAACGGTTTAAGCGGGACGAGTTTACTCCCGGCCAACAGGTGTTGCTGTACGCCGAGGTCGCGGACTTCAAAAGTGAACCAACTCCCGACGGCCAATTCCGCACGCTGATGAAGTCCACCTTGGAAGTGCTCGAAGGGGGGCCCACCGGTCGTCTGGTCGAGAGTCTGCCACTGACTCCATCCGAAGACCGCTGTCGCAGTCAGCGCCGCGATTATTACAACAGCTACGACTTCGCAATTCCACAGAGCTGCAAAGCCGGCCCACACACCTTGCGACTACGAGTGGAAGATCAGCTCGGCAAGAAGACCGCCATCACCACGCTGAACTTCACGGTGCAGTAGCCTCACATCACAACAAGTTGGTCGCTCAAAACAGCATCTCGACGATTGAGAAATCATCGTCGAGCGTGTCGTTGCCCTTCAGCAACTTCACATGTGCGAACAGGCGGTCCATGATCGACTCGCCCGGTTCGGGAATCTGCGACACAAACTGCACGAACTCGGCGTGCGTCCATTCACGCCCGTCGGCCAAGTGGATTTCGTGGGCTCCGTCCGTGTAGAGCAACACTCGACTACCAGGCGGAATCTCGCGCTCGGAAGTCGGCCAGTCGGACCACGGCATCATGCCGATGATCGGACATTCGGACTCCAACATTTGCGGCTGCGACGGGCTCGCGCTGGTCGGATCGTAGAACAGCGAGGGAGGATGCCCTCCGCCCGCCCATGACAACTTGCGTTGCTTCGCGTCGTACACGCCGTACCAAATCGTGAAGCACTTGTCGCCGTGTTTCTCCATGTCGAAAGCTTCGTTGAGCCCGGCCAGCACTTGCCCCGGCACCGAGAAGTCCACGCCCGGCAGCGACTGTGACCGGATGACATTCATCACCGACACGCTCAGCAACGCCGACGCGATGCCGTGGCCTGTCACATCGAGCACGTAGACCACCAACTTGTCGTCGTTGAGCCAATGATAACCCAGCGAATCTCCAGCGAGCGCGACGCACGGCTCGTATCGCCAGTCGATCTTGACCCGATCGTTCATCTTGTCGGGCAACAAAGACATGACGTACTTCGCACCGGCGTCAATTTCGCGTTGCATTTCCTTCTGACTGTCGGAGAGTGCCGAGTACGCCTCATTGCGTTGCAGCAGATTGATGTACCCCTTCGAGTGGTAACGCAGCCTCGCGATCAACTCGACTTTGTCCGGCCACTTGACGAGGTAGTCGTTGGCCCCCAAAGAGAAGGCTTCGGCTTTGATGAGCGGTTCCTCGCGGCTGGACAGCACGATCATCGGCGTCTCGCGCGTGGTCGGATTCACGCGGAAGAATTTGACAAGCATTAAGCCGTCGATGTCCGGCATCACGAGGTCTTGCAGGATGACCGTCGGCCGCACTTCGTTCGCGACCTCAACCGCCTTCGACGGATCGCCGCAGTAGTGGAAGTCGATGTCCTGTTCCGTCGCCAGCCAGCGGCGCACCGCTTCCGCGCTGATGGCTTGATCGTCGATCAGCAGCACCGAGATGCGGTGCTGACTGGCCGGCAGTCGCGCGGGCAATTTATGTGAAACAGTGGACATAGCGGGGACATCACAAAGGCCGGAATGCGGGAGTCGGGGCAAGTGTCAGCAGCAGTGATCCGCGGCGGGGGTGATCGATTTTCGTTCGAGGCCGGGCGGGCGGGGCGGAATATCATGACCAGGACAGTCCAACGTCCGCCAGGAACTTTTCGCGAAATCCCGGCGGCCAGCGGCGGTTCGGCGGATCATGCCAGTTGTTCCGTCTTCGAACAGGAAATCAGAACCGACGCGAGACGTGTCGAACCGAATCGGCGATCACTCGAAGCGCAACTCGCCGGTGTCAACGCATTCGAAGTCGCGACCTTTGACCCGTTTCAACGTGCGCATTTCGTCGTCGACCCAACGATTGTCCGGAGTGCCGGTCACGAACCAATCGCTACCGTTATCGGCCAACAACATGCCGTACTTCTTCAAGCACGTCAGAATCACCTGCGCTGACTTCGGGAACTTGCTGATGTCGTAATCGGCCCGCAGCCGCACTCGCAGCCCCATCGGCGGGAGGTTCGCGTCCTTCGAGCGACTGGCGAAATGCGTCGCCGGCAAAATGTACGCTCGTTGAGTCTTTCGTACTGTGAATCGCAGCGCGTGTCGAATCTCGCCTTGTTCAACGGCCTCGTCGTAGCGGACCAGTCCCGGAAAGATCGGCAACCCGGCCGCATCCGCCGATGTCCAGCCGAGCGGCCGCAGCTTGTTGGACGTCAGGTCAAAGATCGCGCCGCTGCCGGCCTTCCACTTTCCCTGCCCATCCGGCAAGACATGAAACAGCTCGTACAACTTTTTGTTTTGAGCATCAATCATCAGGATGTGTCGGTCGCTGTCCTGCGGAGCGTTTGGCCCTCCCTCGATCATCGGATTCTTCGGAATCGGGTACGGCCCTTTTTCACTCTCGTCGGGGTACTCGAATTCGACGAACTGTTTCGGAGCGTTCCCTTCGACGACGACATACGGGATGCCGTTCGGAGCACCTTGATAATCCGCTCCGAAGCACGGGAACAACGGCTTGTCCGCTCCCATCGACTCGATCCACGCTTGCGATCGTTTGTGGACCTTCAGCTTCGAGAGATCCTGATTCCACGGATTGTCGACCGGAAAAATCTCGACTTCGCCGAGCTTGGTCTTCAGCACCGGCCCGCGTGGTGTTGGCGGTTGAGCTGTCGCTGTGGCCGCAAGCAGCATCGCCAAAACCAGCCCGACGCGCCAGCGAGGGGTGAATTCAAACGCTCGCTGCAACTCCTCGCTCGCGCTTCGGGCTGGTTTCGTTCGCGACATCGTTCGGCTCCTCCGTGTCAATTGGTTGTGTGCTGCGTGACTCGCTCGCTGAGTTCCTTCAGATCAATCTGTTCTCCGTCCTTCGGAAACGGAAACTTCAGCAACCACCAATCCTCGGTGAACGCGGCTGATTCACCCGGCGTCAGTCGTTCGCGCGGGCCGATCGGTTCGAGCTCGATGCGCGGGCCGGTCGGATACCACACCGACAGGGTGAGACCAGCGGCCTCGCTGTAGACGCGATCGGGATACGTTGTGAAGCGTTTCACGAACAGCGTGTTGTTCGGCATGAGGTACCCCAACCACCCGGCCTGCGAATCAAAACCGAGTTTCGGCTTGCGCGGCGGCGAGAGGATCTCCAGGAAGCCATCACGCTCGCGAATTTTCTCGTCGGTGTTGCGGACGTTGATGATCGCGCTGTCCTCGTACATTGCATATTTGCTGGGAAACCGACTCGGCCGATCACCCAGCGGGATCAAACAGATGCCTCCACCCGGCGAGAACGAGCGACCCCAGTGACAGACCTCGCGAACCTCTTTGGAAATGTTGACCATCGTCTGCTGACACGACAGCCGCACCGTTTTGTTTCGCTCGACGAGACTGAACTCGCGCACGAGTTGCATCCCCGCCGCTTCCTCGCGCGGACTGGTGAGCTTCGCCGAAGACGCACCCGTGATTTCACCCGTCCACTCGCCGGACCAAATCTTTGGATGCGGAATGACGGTCAACTCCGGCCCGTAGTCAAACCGACCGGCCGTGATTGGCCCCGGCTTGTCCGGCTGCCAGCTCTTCTCTTGCTCGTCGAGGAACATCGCATCTCGGCCATCGACCGAGAATTCCAGCACTCGCCCACCGGCTTGCGGACACAGCACCGCTCGCGCAGTTCCACGTTTCAACTCGATCGCTTTCGAATACCCGTGAAAGGCGATGACTCGCGATGCCGGCTCTTGCGAACGCGCGAGTTGATCCATTCCGAGAACCACCAGAACCACTGACAGCCATCGCAACCGCATGTGGATTCTCCTTCGATGTGCGGGATGTGAACGAGATTGGAATCGTCGCACACTAACTCGAAGACTCGGCAAGGGCGAGTGTCTCAAGACTCGTCCAACGGCTCGGCCGTGGATCAGTTTCCGCGAACGGACACGCTCTGAGACGTTCGTGGATCACGTTCCAGTTTGTCGAACCATCGGGACAACCGATTCAACAACTCTTGTCCGCAGGTACGACGTTGCTCCAGCCGGAGAAGTCCCGTTTCACCCGCGAGCGGAGCATTACTGGTGGACTCTCCCAACGAGGCCGTGATCCAAAAATGCGGTTCGAGAAGCTCGAACCCTTCTGCCTGTTTGCCGTTTTGTTCGTCACTGCGAGTTTGCACCGACAGTGGTCCGCCGAAGGGGGCGCACAAGCAAAGATGCTCCGCCAAAGTGGAAGCTCGCGGCCGGACGCGCAGCAGTTCGCCGACGACTTCGCCGCGACCTCGCAAACGAATGGAAACCGGCAGACTCAGTTGTGCCTGAGCGAAGGACAAATCCTCCTGATGGATGGCGGCCACAAATTCGCGTCTCGTCGGGTCGCCCAAGGAAAGCAGTACCTGCCCCTCCGAGACGAATGAGCCGGTGAGAGCCGCTAGCTCTCGGCCGATGATCACCCCGTCGGCAGGAGCGTGAATTACCAATCGTTCGACTTGCCGCTGCCGTTCGACCAATCTTCGTTGCAGAGCGTCACGCTGCTGATGTTCAATTTGACTGGCGGATGTGTCGCGCTGCTCAACGGCCAATCGTTCTCGTAACTGGGATTGTTCGATGGCGAATTCGAGATCGCGCAGGTCACGTTCGAGGACTTCGTTGCGAAGTTCCAGCAGCGGCTGTCCAGACGAGACGACGTCTCCTTCCTGGACCAAGACACGCTCCACAAAGCCTGCGCCATCGGCTCGAACGACAGACAATGGCGAGTACTCGACCACGCCAGGCGCGGTGAGTCCGAAGGGCCACGGTGCCAGAGCCAGCAGCATTGCGGCTCCGACAGACAGCAGGCTGGCTCGGAGGGCGAACTGGCTGCGCTCGCTGGTCGTCCAGCGGGTGACGCTTCGCACTCCGTGACGCAAGGCCGGACCAAACCACAACAGCACCAAAATGGCCGACAAGATCACTCCCAGCCCGTGCCAATACATCGAGGCCGCGATGATTAACCCGAACATCACGCTCAGCGACCACAGCCAAGTCGCCATCCCGTAGGCCGCCAAAAATCCAGACATCGGTTGGGAATTGCCCGACGAACCGACGAAACACCGTCGCAGACACTGCCCCGCAGCGAGCCGCGCGCGCGCGTACAAATTGTGAACTCGGCAGAGATCGGCCAAGACAAAGTAGCCGTCGAACCGCGAGAGCGGATTGATGTTGAACAGCAGCGTCGTGATGCTCGCCATGACCGCAACGTTGTCCAGAAAGCTCTGCATCTCCAGTGACGCTGTCTGACCGGCGATCAACACAGCCAGCGCGGCACACGCCATTTCCACATAGATTCCAGCCAAGGCCGTGTGAATGCGCGGCCAGCGCGACGCGAATCGCCAACAGGAGGTCACGTCCACGAAGGCCACGGGCGCGAACAGAATCAGAGCGACGCCGACCTCACGCACTTCTCCGCCATGACGTTTGCAGACCAAAGCGTGAGCCGACTCGTGAATGACCTTCAAGAACAGCCAGGCCAGCCCCAACCCCAACCAATTCGCGGGAACGAAAACCTCCGCACCTGCGGCCTGGAACCGATCCCAATTCACAAACACTTCGCTGACCGCGAGTCCCACGACGATCAGCCAGACGACGAACGCCGCCGGACCAAACAGCCAGCCGGTCCACGGCAGCAACTTCCCACACAGCTTGTCGGGACAGCCCAGAGGCACGCGAATGGACAACAGATTCCATTTCGAACGTGCGGCGGAGCGGTCCCTGATTTGAGCAGACAAGTCTTCCGTCACTTCGGAGATCAACAAGCGCCGCTGCAACGCCCACTGGAGGATGGCTTGTATCTCGGCCTCGTTGAAGGCTTGATGATCCAGCGATTGATGAGCCTCGCTCACCACTTCCTGCCACGGTCGTTGTCCATCGAAGCGGGACAGCAAGGCGAATTCCGCTGCGCCGATGCGGAAAAATTGTCGGCTGCGGAGGTCTTCCACATGCACGCAGGGACCGTCTGCATCGGACGTGTGCGTCACATGCAGATCAGGCCGCCAACAAAGTATTGGAGAGTTCGTCATTACCACAGCAGCAGCTTCTGCCAAGCTCGATGAAACAAACGCCATCCGAGCATCGCTTGACCAGCGGGGATCGAGACTCGGCCACGCATTCCCGGTCGGAATTGTCCCGCGTCGTTGGGCAGAGCGATCTCGCCGACGAAGACCTGTTGTTTTCGACGCAGTTCCGCTCGCGGGCAGATGCGCTGCAGCTTGCCGTCGAGTTGTTGTCCGGGAAAGGCTTCCAGACGAATGGTCGCCGCCGCGCCGGCGGAGACGTGTGCCAACTCAGCTTCCGGGATTTCGACCTCAATGATCATTTGGTCGAGCGGCGCGACTTCAAACAACGTTTGGCCCATCGACAGACGGACCCCTTCGGCTCGTTTCAACTCGCCACTGACGACGATGCCGTCGATCGGACTGCGAATTTCCAGATGTTCGTTGCGATGGTTCAGCAACTTCGTGGTCAGCGCGAGCCGTTCCATTTGCAGTTTGGCCAGTTGAGCTTCGCCGAACTTCTGATCGGCGAGATGGGCGTCTCGCTCTTTGGCCGCTCGTTCGTATTCCGCCGCGTTGCCAGCTTGTTCCCAGCGAACTTCTTTACCGTCCATGCGGGCCAGCAGTTGATCGGCTTGGACAGGGTCGCCGACTTCGACGAACGCCTTCTCCAAGGCACCTTCAAACGGTGCGGCGACAAAGCGGCGAACGACTGGTTTCAGTTCACAATCGCACTTCACCGAGTACGGCACCGGAACCGCCATCGCCATCGCGGCGACGAATCCCAAAACCAGAATCGACCGCGTCCGAGTCCAACTCTTCACGACAGTCGATTGCCGGCGAACGGCACTGGCGGGTGGGCCAGACTCAGTGCGTTCATGGCGCGTTGACCACAGTTCGGCACAAGTGGCGACCAGCGTCAGCCAGGTGCTGACATCCGCTCGCGTGGACCCTTGGCCGTCCAGCAACGCCACGAACGTCAGAGACTTCGTCGATCGCGGCAGTTTGATGGCCGCGACAATTTGAGCTGCATCGCCGCCGAACGGCCCAATGACGATTTGATTGGTGGCCGCCGCTCGCTCAGCGATTTGCCACAACGATTGACGTCGGTCCTCCGCGAGACCTTCGATGGGGAATGTCAAACCCCACAAACGCAATGCCTGCTGGGGAACGAGCGGATCACAAACGAAGACTCCGACCGCATTGAGAACTTTGGGAGTGATCCGCGCGGCGTGCTGCAACCATTCTGCCCAAGAGTTCGCTTGAGCGGTGGCGGCTCGCAGTTCCTCGCCAGGATCGCGACGCATTCCCATTGTGCCGGAACTGCTTCGCGCAGGCGGGGTCGTTGTCGCGGGATTGATTCCGACAGTCGCCACGTCGACGCCCTCAGCGAATGGGTTTCGTGGCTGGTGATTTGGTGCGATCGTTGCTGGCCGATTGCGGCGTCTCTGGGCGGCTTGGGATCAACAGCACACACCGATCACCGCTGCGACAATCCCGCTGCGAATTTGGAATGCGCACCTTGACTCGCACGGTTCCACTACGAGCTTCGGTGACGGGCGAGACAAGTTCGATTTCCCCTTTGACCGGCTGCTCCCGCGAAGCGAACTGCACTTGCACGGGCAGACCCACGGAAAGTTGACTGGCCTGCGCGGGCTTCAACGAGAACGTCGCCAGCAGCGGATCAAGCTGCACAACGGTGATCAACACGGGGTCTGTGGGAGCGACGAACTCACCGACTTCGCGATGCAGCTTCGACACGACTCCCTGAATGGGAGACTTCACTGTGCGACGTTGCAATTCGATTTGGATCTTGTCGAACTCACGCTGTCGCACTTGCAATGTTTCTTGAGCGGTCAGCACTCGTGCCGCGGCGACTTCTTGATCGGAGCGGGCGCGTTCCAATTCGTCCGAGCGAGCGAATCCGTCGCGAGCCAACGGTTCCAGTTTCGCCAAGCGAGCCGTTTGCAGTTTCAATTCCGCTTCGGCGGTGGTTAATGCTCCGCGTGACGCCAGGTTTTGCTTCGCGATCTCCAACGACGCTTTGACCAATTCGTCATCCAGTTTGACCAGTGGCTGACCAACCTCCACCGAGTCCCCTTCGCGGACCAGCACTTCGCGGACGATTCCTAAATCTGTGGTGGCAACTTGAATGGTCCGGTACGGCTCCGCGAAGGCTTCGTGATCGAGGCTCACCGACGAGGACTTGGAATCCGCCGGGGTCTTTGAGTCGCCGAATGATTTCGCTGAGGACGCGGTCTTCGACTCGCCAGCGGGCTTGGCATCGCCAGCGAACAACACCGCACAGACCGTGATCACGGCCAGCAGCGAGCAACACCGGGCAATTGTCACCCTCGCCAACATAGGACTCTTCCGCAAATTCGCACCAACCGGTGCCATCTCAACAAGGATGGCACGAGCGCAGGATCGCCTCGAAGCTATTCGTGCAGACCGCTGACTCGGCTAGAGGCAAGTCCGGGAAACCACTTGATCGGAATGGGAGCCGACTGAAATTTATCGGTCGTGCGAGCGATAACCGGCTTCGACATGCGGCAATCCTCGGTCAACGACTTGAGTCAGAAACCAGGGCGTTTGAGTTGGGTACGCGAGAACTCGGCGACGGACGCGATTTCTGCTGCGATCCATCGAGATCGCTTCCCTGAGTTTGACGACAGAGTTGCAGCAATTCATTCGCCTCATGCAGGACGCCGAGCAGATCGGAATCCTCGGAGATCAACGCAGCTTCCAGGCCGGCGGCTTGCTTGGCGACGGTCGTTGCGCCTTGCTTGGCGGCGACTCGATTCATGTGGCCGGCGATATCGCGCAGGCCATTCAGATCGCGGCGGTCGAGCGCCAGCACGAGCCGTTCGATGTGCTGGCCGATCGCCAAGGCGGCTTCGTTCGAGACCTGGCCAACGTCCCGTTTGTCGATTTGACGTGCCGTGACACAAACAATGAACCGTTCCACTAACTCGCCATCGAACTGAGTTCCCGCGCATCGGCGAAGTTCCGCGAAGGCATCTTCGCGTGTCCGAGCTTTCCGATAAACCGAATCGCTGACCATCGAATCGAACGAATCGGCGATGGCCAGGATTCGCGAGGCCAACGGCACGGACATCGGCTGGCCAGTTTTCGAATGCACCAACTTTGCGTTGAGCGGAGTCGCGTGATGTTCCAAGATCGCGCACAGTTCCGGCGACTTGAACGAAGCTCGGAGGAGCTCTCGGCCCTGTCGCTGATGTGTGCGCATCAATTCGCGCTCGTCGGGCGTCAGCGCTTCGGCTTTCAACAACACTGCATCTGGAACGCCGATCTTGCCGATGTCGTGCAACAGGGCTGCGATCTCCAGCAAGTAGCTCTGGCTGGGTGACATCAAGCCGTCGGCGACGTTGACACACAAATCCGCCACGCGGCGGCTGTGCTCGGCTGTCGTGAGGTCGCGATAAGCCAGAGCCGAAGTCAGCGCAACGACCGCATGGAAAGGGATCGGCTGCTCCACCGCACCACGAGCTTCGGGCTTGGTCCGAGACGTCATCGCCTGATCGATCACCAGGTCTTTCGGGATGGCATCAAAGGTGACGACGCGGTTGCGGCCGGTCTGCTTCGCCACGTACAGGCACTTGTCCGCTTGATCGAGGAGTTCTTGCGGGCTGTGGGCTCCGAGCGAACGGCAGGACACGCCCAGGCTGGCCGTCACGGAGAGTTTGGAATGTTGAATCGCAGCGATCGCCTGCCGGAGTCGCTCGGCATTCTGTGCGGCTGCGGCGAGGTCCGTGTCGCGCATCACAATGCAGAACTCTTCGCCGCCGTAGCGGCAAACGAAGTCCTCGCTGCGCGCGGTCTGCTTCAACGTGGCCGCGACGACACGCAGGACTTCGTCGCCAGTGCTGTGTCCGAAGCGATCGTTGACCGACTTGAAGAAGTCGATATCGATCATCACGCAACTGAGTGCCAGGCCCGACTTCTCTGGAGTGGTCCAAGCCGACTCAAAGGAGGCAAAGAACGAGCGACGATTCCAGCAGCCGGTCAGCGGATCTTCGGTCGCCAGCCGTTCGAGTTCCTGATTCTGCCGACTGATCTCGTCGGAGGAGGTCTGCAAGATATCGAGCATCTTGGCCAGTTCGACCTTTTTCTTCTCCAGCGGCGTGACATCGCCAAAGCTCGTCAGCGCTCCTTGCGAGCGTCCGCGATCGTCGAGAATCGGTGCGGCATTGACCATGAAGGTGCGCGTCTCATCGGTCGGCGGTTTGAGATTCAGCATCGCGCATTGACGATTTTGATCGCCGCCCAAAACAATCTGCCACGGAAGATCCGTCGACACCGCGTCGCCGTTCCCCAATTGCCACGGCAATGCGGACGCCTTGCGACCGAGCAGTTTCTTCTCTTCGATACCAGACGTTTCCACGAACGCACGATTCGCCAGCACGATTCGTTCGTCCCGATCGAGCAGCAACAGACCTTCGGTCAATGTGTCGAGCGCTTGGCGGACACGAGCCGGAACGACTCGCGATGGATCGAGGTAATGCAGGACTCGTCGCAGATAGAACCAACTCCCCACGCCCGTGATCAACATGATGAACCAGGGCAACCGCACACTCTCGGAGAACCATTGGCCCAGCCAACCAGCGCGTTCCAACGGCTCAAAGCAGAACTCCAGGGAACCCCAGCGTTCTCCCTGAAATTGAATCGGTACAAACATCTGCGCGCCGTTCAAATCTTTGACGACGGGATTGTTCCATCGCTGTTCGTGATTGCCGACGCGAGCCACCAGTTCGCCATCGGTCTTGCGAACCGCAGCCGACAGGAGTTCGGGGTTCTGTTGGACGAGCGCTTCCAGCCCCAATTGTGTCTTGCTGAAGTCGTCGCGGGCCGCCAGCAACGTGAAGTTGATCCCGGCCGACTGGCACAATCGCGCGCGACCTTGAATCACAGCCCCATCGCGATCAGGAACCAAGCCGAGCAGCCCGGCAATCAGCACCGCGCTGACGGTGATCGACGCCACGCTGAATGCGATTCGAGAAGAAGTAGTCAAAAAATACATGGGAACTATTCCTGCTTCTCACCGCGGAGAACTTGGGTGGGAGTTGGAGATGTTGGTTTCGATTTCTTGCGGACGATCTCGGCGAGGCCGCCGTCATCTTCGCGATCTTTGTCCTCGTCTTTTGACGCGCCGAAACGCTGCAAGACCGGCAACGGGTCCATGAGCTGCCAGGCCGGAATCGTCGCCAGAAAAGTGCTCAGCAAATGTCCGCCGCGCAACGACCACAGCACGTAACCGACAGAAAACGTCGAGACCACCGTCGTACCGACGGTGACTCCATCGAATTTCACCGCGGACGGCCTGTCGGAATCAGACTCTGGATCTTCATTGGAAAGCCGGCCGACACTGAATTCCAACACCGGCACAGCGGGCAGAGGCACGGCGGAGTCGGAGGGATTCGGCGCATCGAGTTCGTCGAGTGCGAGCGGATCGAGGAGATGAATCTCTGGAAAGATCCAGCTATTGGCATCTGTCGCCGTCGGCAATACGAATTCCGGAGCTTCGGGTTTGACCACCTCGACGATCGGATTCACCCACGACGTGAAACCACCCAGTCCGCCAGTGATCGGCGTCGGTGGCAGGGATGCCGGTGGCACGATGGCCACAACGGCCGGCACCGATTCCGGCGGATCATCAGTCGTGGGAGCCGGGGGCTCTGGCGGATCGATTGGCACAATCACGATTGGGCCCGATGCGGTCATCGTGATCGTCACCGTCACCACGTTCGAGCCGGCTTGGCCGTCCGAGACTTGGTAGCTAAACATGTCGGTCGCAAAAGGAACGCCTTGAGGCGAGTACACGAAACTACCATCGGCCGCGATGGCCAACGTGCCGAAGCTCGGCCCGGCCACCAGCACGGCCTGAAGTGCATCGCCGTCGATGTCGCCGTCGTTGCTTAACAGTCCGGGAGCTCCAACACTCAGCGGTGTACCGGGACTGACAAAATAGGACTCGTTGCTGGCCACGGGAGAATCATTCACGGCACGAACCGTGATGTTGATCGTGTCGACGTCGATCTCTTCGCCGCCAGAACCGCTGTTGCCCATGTCACGCGTCGTGATCTCCACGCTCGCCGCACCGTTGAAATTTGGATCGGGCGTGAAGGTCAGCCCGTCCAAGGCCGCGTTCAACTCGGCCTGAGTCCCCGCAAAGATCATGTCCTGATCGGCGTTGCCATCTCCCAGCACGAAGACGAGATTCGCGGTCGAGCCCAACGTCAGAGTGCCGCGAGTCGCCGTCAGTTTCACACCCAGCAGTCCGCCGCCGACATCAACGTCACTCACCGTGATGGCGTTGCCGTTCGCGGCGGAGAACACCAGTGACGCGTCCTCGTCAACGAGGGCCACTCCCGGCACAGCGTTCACCGGCGGGTCGTTAATTTCATTGACGGTGATCGTGACGGTCGCCACGTTGGAGTTCATGGCTCCATCGTTGGCTTGATAGCTGAATGTGTCCGTTCCGAAGAAGTTGGCGTTCGGTGAATACGTGAACGAGCCGTTTGGGTTCAGTACCAGCGAACCATTCGACGGGCCAGTCACGAGGGACGCAGTTAGCGGATCGCCATCCAGGTCGGCATCGTTCGTCAGCACTCCCGACGCAGCGACATTGAGTGTGCCATCTTCGTTCAAATTGAAGCTGTCGTCGGCAGCCGACGGCACGTTGTCGTTGATGGCGATAAGGTCGATTGTGAAAGCGCTGGTTGTGAAACTGCCGTCGCTGCTCGTGGCCCGTGCGACGATCGCATGACTGGCCGCAGTTTCGTAGTCCAGAAGCGTGCCGTCCGCGACTGTCACCACGCCACTCACGGCATTGATTGCGAATCGGCCCCCAGCGTTGTCATCCAGGGAGTAGGCGATGGTGCTGTTGGTGGCATCGGCGTCGCTGGCCGAGGCAGTGATGCCGACGAGCGTTCCGTTCGGGGCGTTTTCGTTGACGGAGTTGGCCGCGGCATTCGTGTCAGCCATCAAACCCACATCGAACTCGTCCAAGTCCGTGGCCGTGATGCTCAGAGCTTGTGTGTCGGTCAGCGTGCCGTCACTGGCTCGGACGGTGACGAGATAGACGTTGTCTCCGTCGAAGTCCGCAGGTGCTTCGCGATCCGGTGCGGAGAGGAATCTCAGCGCGCCGGTCGAACCGTCGATCGTGAACAATGCGGCGTCGGCTCCGCCGGAAATCGAGTACATCAGCGTCTGAGCCGGCAAGTCAACGTCGGCCGCCGTTACGGTTGTCACGGCGGTTGAGTTCTCGGCGATGCTGATGGCCACCGTCGCTCCGCCACCGTTCGAGGTGATCACCGGGCTGTTGTCGTTCAAGGACGTGATCGTCACGGCGATCGCTTGCGTGTCGGTGCCGCCGGTTCCGTCGCTGGCTCGCACGATCACATCGTAAACATTGTCACCACCGGCGTCGGCTGGCGCGTCATAGTCCGGCGCAGTGCTGAACGAAAGCGCGCCCGTGCTGCCGTCGATCGCAAAGCGAGCGGCATCGGCCCCGCCGAAAATGCTGTAACTCGGTGCTCCGCCATCGACGTCCGTGGAGGTCACTGTCGTGACGGCGGTGGTGTTTTCCGCAAGGGTGACATTGGCCGTCGCTCCGCCCCCATTGCTGGTGATGACTGGCACGTCGTTGACTGAATTGACGGTGATGGCCACCGAATCGGCATCGCTAAGTGGGCCTCCGAGACCGGAGTTGCCTTGATCGTTTGTCGTGATCGACAAGCTCGCCGCACCGTTGAAGTTCGCGGTCGGGGCGAAGCTGAGTCCATTGAGTGCAGTGTTGATCGCGGAGATCGTGCCCGAGAACGTCATCGTTGCGTTGGCCGTGCCGTCACCGGCCGCAAAGGTCAACCCATTCACGCCGCTCAGCGTGATGGCACCGTTTGTGCCGGTCAGCGTGACCTGCAACGAATTCGAGAGGGCATCGGCATCGCTGATCGAAATCTGGTTGCCGGTGCCGCTCGAAAACACCAACGTCGTGTCTTCATTCGTACTCTGCGGGACAGGGACCGTGTTGACCGGCGCATCATTGGCGGAGCGATACAACTGCTCGAAGATTCCTGACGTGTCTCCGGCACCGTTGCCCTGCCAGGCCACGACCAAGTCGCCGATGCTGCTCATCGCCAGCGCCGGAGTATCCTGATTGTTCGACGAAGTGCTGTTGACGCGAAATTCGCTGTCGCTGGTCGCGCCATCCGCCAGGAACCGTTGAACGTAGATCCCTTTGCCGCTGCCATCTTGATTGTTGCTGGCCCAGGCCACGGTGAAGTTGCCCGATCCATCGATGCCGATCGCCGGTCGATCCTGGTTGTCAGTCGTCGTTGTGTTGACTTGGAATTCGGAGCCTTGAGCCACGCCGGCGGAGTCGTACCGTTGACCGAAGATGCCTCCCTTGTCGCCGTCTTGACCTTGTCCGCTCTTCCAGGCGATGACGAATTCTCCATTGGAGGACATCGCTACGGTTGGCTTGTCTTGATCGCCGGTGCTTGTCGAGTTGACTTGGAACTCGCCTCCCTGAGGAACCCCGGCGGAGTCGAAGCATTGAGCGAAGACGCCTTTCCCACTGCCGTCGATTTTGGAATTGGTCTTCCAGGCGACGACGAAACCACCGTTGGCATCCATCGCCACAGTCGGCTGGTCTTGAGTGTCCGTCACGCTGGTGTTGACGCGGAACTCGCCTCCTTGAGCAACTCCGGCCGAGTTGAATCGGCGGGCAAAGATGTCGTTGCTGGTTCCGCCGGAATCGCTTTTCCAGACGATCACAAAGTCGCCGTCCGAGTCGATCGCGATCGTCGGCTGATCCTGTTGTCCCGTCGTCGTCACGTTGACGAGGAATTCGCTTCCCTGAGCCACGCCGGCCGAATCATATCGTTGAGCATAGACGCCGTACTTGTCTCCGTCTTGGTTGTTGCTGGCCCAGGTCACGACGAAGTCGCCCGTCGCATCCATCGCCACGGCCGAGCGAACTTGATCGCCGGCCGTCGTCGTGTTGACTCGGAACTCACCGCCCATTTTCACGCCGGTCTCGTCATACCGTTGGGCATAAATGCCCTTGCCGTTGCCATCCTGATTGTCGCTGGTCCAAACCACGACGTAGTCACCGTCGGCATCCATCGCTGCGGAAGGATCGGTTTGGTTGCCCGCCGTCGTCGTGTTCACTCGCTCCTCAATCACCACTTCAATCAGGACCGAATCGACATCCGAAAGAGCGCCACCCGTCCCGGAGTTCCCCAGATCATTCGCGGTCACTTGCAACGTCGCCAAGCCGACAAAACTGGTCGTGGGAGTCACGGCCAATCCGTCGAGAGCCGCGTTGATGTCGGTCAGCGTTCCGGAAAACGTCATGGAAGCGTCGGACGTGCCGTCACCCGAAGTGAACGAGAGGCCGCTGATGCTCGCCAACGTCAGTGTGCCATTGGTCTCCGCCAGTGTGACCTGCACCGTGTTCGAGCCAGCGTCCACATCACTGACAGAAATTGAATTGCCGTTGCTCGTCGAGAAGACGATCGCCGTACCTGTGTTGGTGCTCTGTGCGCCGGGAACCGCATTGACCGGCGCATCGTTGACGCCATCCTGATTGGTCACGCTCACATCGGCAGGATTCCGGTTGTTGTAATTCGCATCGCCACTGCTGGCGGTCGAAGTGACGATCGAATACGCCACATTGCCGTCCGTTAGAAAGTCGCTGACACCGGTGACCGTCACGATCTGAGCCACGTTCCAGTTGCCAGTCGTGAAAAGCAGCGATGCGGCGGACACGGTCCCCTCGGTCGTATCAGAACTCGAAATGTTGACCGTCACATCGGCCGTGGGCGCGATGTTCAACACCACCGAAAAGCTCGCGGACCCGGCGTCCTCGGTCGTCACCAAACCCGCCGTCGGAGTGACAAGGATTCCGTGAAAGCCAATGCTCGCGCTGAACTCCGACGTGTCGCCGGTCGCGGATTTTGTGGCCGTGGACGTGATGACTTCTCCGGCCGCCACGGTCGCCGACAGAACCTGGCTAAAGCTCGCGTTTCCGCTGGCATCGGTCGTAACCGTGGCAAAGCCGAGATAGCGTTCACCCTCGCCGAAACCGCTCGCATCGGCCGTTGAACTGGCAAAGAACTCGACACGGAACGTCGAACTGGCCGTGCTATTGAGCGTGCCGCTCACGGTCATCGCGTTGAAGTCGTCCGTCGTGGCAGTCGTCAGCACTGGAAAGTTCTGGAGATTGTTCACTCCCGTATCGCCATCGCCCAGATCGTTCGCGGTCACGCCGTCGCCGTTCAGGTCGACGCCGAGCGCTCCATTGGAATGAATCGAATTGCCGAGCACGCTGTTGCCGGTCCCCGCGCCGCTGATCAGATCGACGCCGATACCATCGTTAAAAGCGAACGTATTTCCCGCGCCCGCAACCGTGCCGCCAATCTGATTATTGGAGGTCGAAGCGTTGACCAGGAGACCGTCCGATTGATTGCCGAAGTCAACGGTGCCTGTGATGTCCGTGCCAATGAAGTTCCCGCGAACGATGTTCCCCGACGCTCCGTTATCGAGTTCGACGCCATCGTCCACATTGCCGGAGATGATGTTTCGCGCGGCGGCCGTCGTGCCGCCAATCGTGTTGTTGGCCGCGTTGACGTCGATCAGGATGCCATCGATGCTGTTGGCAATCACGGCCGTTCCGGCGGCATTCGTGCCGATCAAGTTCCCTTGCACGACGTTGCCCGTCGCAGAGGCTCCCGTGATCGTGATGCCGCAGTCATTGTTCCCCGACAGAACATTGCCAGCGCCCACCGTTGTCCCGCCAATCGTGTTATTCGATCCCAAGACGCGCAGTCCGTTGAACGAGTTTGCCTCGCCGGCTCCCGCGTCCGAGCCAGTGTCGGTCAGATGCCCGATGTAATTGCCGACGATCGTGTTGTTGTCCGAGCCGGCGGCGATCATGATGCCATCGCCGTTGAAATCTCGGATCACCAGACCGCGAATCGTGCTGCCGTCCGCCGTGGCGCTCAGTTGCAATCCGTCGGCGCTCACGTCGTTGCCGTCCAACACAATGACCGGCGTCCCGGAAAAACCTGGTTCGGACCAGCCATCAACGACCACCGAGTCCGTGATAGTCGGCAATGCGCTGGCAACGTTGATCGTGTGCGCCCCGGCCCCTGAAATGTTGAACGTGATCGTGTCCAAGCCGGGCAGCGCGTTCGCATCCGTGATCGCCTGCCGCAGCGAGCCGGCACCTGAATCGTTGGTGTTCGTCACCGCGAAGGCCGCCAGCGAGCCGTCCCAACTCGCGAGATTGCCATCGCCAACAACGCGCGTTTCGATGGCTCCCAATTGAACTTCCAAATTCCAATCGCCACCCAACCGTGCCGTTCCGGTGTCGTTGGTACTGGCCGCGACGTCTGCTCCCGTCAGTGTGTGCAACGCCTCGATGAGGGACAGGCCCTTGTCAGTCGCGGCCAAATCGCAGCCGTAGACCAGCAAGTCCGCTCCGCTCGCCAACGAGTCATGCCATTGAGCGATCTGACCGGCATACGCCCCCAGGTTGCCGTCGTGGAGCCAGGTGTCACCCAGCTTCAACGCTCCATCGGCACCGTGACTCAGCACATGCACCGCATCGACATCGTGTCGAGCCGCAAGAGCCTCTGTGATTTGCTCGACGCCATTCCGGTTGGCATCCAAGACCACAATGTCGATGACGCGGTTGGGATCCGAATTCTCGCGCAAGGCGTCCATCAACTCGGAATGCTGCTCGATCTGAGAATCGACAAACACCAACTCGTGTCGCACATCGGAATGATCCGTCGTCGGTACGGCGTCGACCAATTTCGGAGATTCCTCCGCCTGAACATCGAGCGTCGGTGCATCACCGCCATCGTGCGGATGATCGGCATCCATTCCCATCAATCCGGGATCGACCCCCAGATCAATCAGAGTATGCAGATCAACAACCGGCTGAGCCGCACCTGCATCCGGTCCAACCTCGCTTGTCGGAACGGGAGCGGCACTGTAGAGCACTCGGTCTTCCAACTCAGTCAGTTGCAAGGCGCGCCGCTTCGGTGGCTCAGGGAGCCTCGGCTTTGGCCGATTTCGAGTCGATGCGGAAAGCCAATTGCGGAAATTCATTGAGGTGTAGCCAACGAGCAGGTTCGAACTGATGCAGGCGGCAGAACTCCCGACAGGAACTTCTGCCACCAATGCTGAAAGATGTGTGACGCTGGCGATGCCGGCATCCCGGAGGACTGCCGAAGCCGCACATTTTCCAAAGCCGTCACAGTTTCGCGCGAATCATCGGCTTTGCGACTCGTAGGAGTCCTAGCGGTTGCACGGAAGCTGCGGACGCCGTTCGCGGCTCAGGCATCAACGTGCTGTTCAATTTGCCCACTCGACGTGACATGCCGAGTCTGTCCGGTGCGAAATGTTGTCGGAACGCCACGACATCAACGGCGAACGTGGGTTTCCTGCAACCACCCCTTTCAAGGTCGTCACTTCGATGGTTTCTTGTTGGATTGGTGTGGTGATTTCTTGGCGAGGAGTTTGGCGGTGGAGACGTGGTGGTTTGTCTTGCCGCTGGTTTGTTTGGGGCGCGGTTTCTTGGGACCGCGTTTGCGTTT
>CAMDPK010000129.1 GCA_945904015.1 Candidatus Kuenenia stuttgartensis
TCGCGAGCCGCAAACATCGTCAGCCCGGCGTACTGCCCGCCATGCTCGTTGAGCGTGCCGTCCGAGTTGAGGATGTTGATCATCGGCAGCTTGTTCCGCAGCCCGCACGCATAGTCGTTCGGATCATGAGCCGGCGTGACCTTCACGCACCCCGTCCCCAACGTTTTGTCCGCGAGCAGAGCATCGGCAATGATCGGGATGACTCGTCCGTTGAGCGGAATGCGGACGTGCTTTCCGATCAGATGCGTGTAGCGCTCGTCGGTCGGATGCACGCAGACGGCCGTGTCGCCGAGCATCGTTTCGGGGCGGGTGGTGCTGAAGGAAATGCGTTCGCCGGTCTCTCGTGGGGCAGGTTTGTTACCTGCCAGTTCCGTGGATTCCTGGCCGGGCAGGTTGGAAACCTGCCCCACGTCGACCACCGGATAGTTAAACGTCCAAAAGTGTCCGGCGACGTCTTCGTGAGTGACCTCGTCGTCGGAGACGGCGGTTTGCAGGTACGTGTCCCAATTGACCAGCCGTTTGCCTCGAAAGATCAGGCCGTCGCTGAACATCTTGAAGAACGTGCGGCGGACGGCTCGCGCACACACATCGTCCAACGTGAAGCGGACGCGCCGCCAATCGCAGCTCGCGCCGAGCATTTTCTGCTGGCCGATGATGCGGGCCTCGTACTTGTCCTTCCATTTCCAAATGCGTTCGACGAGCGCCTCGCGGCCGATGTCATGCCGCGTCAGCCCTTCCTCTTCGAGCATCCGCCGCTCGACAACCGCCTGTGTGCCGATACCAGCGTGATCGGTGCCGGGCATCCAGAGCGCCTCGTACCCCTGCATCCGCCGCCAGCGAGTCAGCAAGTCCTGCAACGTCCCGTTGAGCGCATGCCCCATGTGCAGCGCCCCGGTCACGTTCGGCAGCGGAATCATGATCGTGTGCGGTTTTTTGTCCGGGTTCGGATTCGCGTCGAAATACCCGCGCTCCTCCCAAAACGAAAACCACTTGGCTTGAGCTTCTTTCGGTTCGTACTGCTTGGCGAGTTCGGTCATGTGTCGTTGGCTGTGGAGGGTGATTGAAAAAGTCTCCGTGATTTCGGAGTGTCGCGAAGAGGCTCCGGCAAGTCACGCGCGGGAACGCAGTGGCCGACAAACATCGCGAATCCCTGCGAGGGAGAGAATTGGCTCATGGAGCTGCGACAGGATGAACGTCCCGGAGCCGTGAGCAGTCCCATCGAATGCGAAACAGCGTTCGATGGGCCATCACTTGCCAAGCGATTTACTTGCTGCCCCGTTTTGGCTTCTTGTCATCATCGCTCCTCTTGGGAGGGTCGGAGCGTTTCGGTGGTTCGCTTTTGGGAGATTTCGGAGGCTCAACTCTCGGCTGAACCTTCGGCGGCTCCGGTCGTGGTTGCACCTTTGGGGGTTCGACTCTCGGTTGCACTTTTGGTGGCTCAACTTTGGGCTGAACTTTTGGAGACTCGACTTTGGGTTGAACCTTCGGTGGCTCCGGTCGTGGTTGCACCTTTGGCGGCTCAACTTTCGGTTGCACTTTCGGAGGTTCGACTTTGGGCTGTACTTTCGGAACCTCGACCTTCGGCTGAACTTTGGGTGACCCGACACGCGGTGCCGACTTGGGTTCTCCCGGTGCCGTTTTGAGGTCCGGCGCAGACTGTCCGCGAACCGGTTGACCAGTTTTTGGACGTTCGGTCTTGGGAAGATCCTTGCGGTCAATGGATTCCGGAGCAGCCACTTGCGCGGGAGTCTTCGGTGCTTCAGCGGCCAGCTTGCTGGTGGTCATTGTGGCCTTGGGGAGCTTGAGCGTTCCGCCTCGTGTCGGCCGCTTGTCGGCTTCCGCTTTGCCATCCTGGTCCGCCACCTTTTTGCTTGGCTCTTCCGTCTTCGGCTTCGCTTTCGAGTCCGGCGACTTGTCGGTCTCTGCCGGCTTCCCTTTGCGTGCGTTCAGGGGATCGACTGGTGAGCCTTCGATCGCCTTGCCCTTGAGGTCCGGGACCAAGCCACTCTTCGGGGAGCCTTTCCTGTCGTCACTGTCGCGCGGCGCGGGATCGACCTTCGCGAACTTTTCGGACTTGGCTCGTTCGCGAGTCAGGTCGCGCAGTTGCTTCGATTCGCGAAACTGCGCGTGCTTGTGCTCTTGAGTGACCGGCTTCAACGCAACGGGCCGATCGCGCTGCGTTGCTGCCGTCGCCAGCGTCAGACCCAGCAACGACTGCTGGCCGATCTGCGACGGCTTGTTGCCGAGGCGACCCGCAAACTGCTGCTGATCGTGAAACGTTCGCCGCGGGCGGTCATCCACATGGCTGTCGTAATGGGAATGCCAATGCGACATGCGAGCCGAGTAATCGAAGTGGTCGTGATGTCGATAATGCACGTTGTAGTGCGTCAGCAGTGGATCCCAATGACCGGGACGTGAATGCCAGCGGGACCAAGGACTCAGCCCCATTGTGGCGTAGCTGGGCCCGTAGTAATCGCCGAAGTAGTAGTGCGAATAGCGAGGCCGAACCCAGAAGTGAACCAGCAGCGGCGTGCTTTCGATCGCGCACCACGGCGAGTAATAATGCGTCGCATACCAGTTGTTGCGACGGAAAAAGACCGGCGCGAACAGTTGGCCGCGCGTCCCGATTCGATAGTCCCAGTATCCGGCGACGAACAAGCAACCGCTGGGGGTCCAGACCCAATGAGCGGGCACCCAGACCCAGTTCTCCTGATACGGATGCCAATAGCCCGGCCGCCAGCGATAGCCGACATCGTTCCACATCCAGCATCCCGGAACCCAAAAGTAACTGTCGTTGGGAGGCGGCGTGTTCGGGCCGGTCTCCAATGATTCTGGAGGAGCGAGGCGGTACGACAATTCGTCTTGCTGGTCTGGAACCCACAGACCGGAAACCCACTGCCAGTCGCCGTCCGCATCTGCGTCCACCCAATAGCCAGGAATCCAACGCAGCCCCGGAGGCAGCTTGCGCCAGATGCCGCTGACCCACAGGAAATTGTCGCGGTCGTCATCCCAGGCCCAATACCCCGGAATCCAGACGACGTCGTCCCCCTCCGGTTTGAAATCCGGAGCCACTTCCAGGATGTCTTGCGGCGGTTTTCGCGGAATGATCAGCCCTGATTCGGGATCATTCGCGAGCGGTTCGGCAAACGCTTCATGGACCGGGCCGCGCGTCAAAACTTCGACGTCATCCTGCGACAATGCTTCGCTCGGCAGATCATCCATTGGTGGCGGAGGGGGCGGTTTTTCTTGAGCCAGCGAACTCAGGACAATCATCACCGCGAGGCAAAGTCCAGCCACCAGCCGACCGAGCGCCTGCCAGCCTCGTGACCTTTGTGCGAGCGGCGTTTGTTGATTGTCGAGCATGTTGAAACTCCTTTGGTCGCGATCGACGAGGACTCCAAAAGCAGATCGAAAAACCTCGGACGTCGATTTGGACAATTATGCTGCTGCTGGCGGCAATCGGAAGACCAGCCCATTCATCCGCGAGATTTTCTGAGGTTTTCCGGCAACCTCTGTTTTGCGGTTGGAAAACGCCGGCCTCCGCATTTTTTGATGACGGCATGTGTGATGGGCCGAGTCGAATGAGCGATCCTCACAAACTTGGCTTTTCCAAACACCACGGAACTGCTGCAATGAATCGCGACCCAACGGAGTTGGCCGACCGCTGAAAGCGAATTGATTCACGGGAGTTCTTCGATGCGATTGCTCGCCGGATTCTGTTTCTGTGGTTGGATGATCGTTTCGTTGACCGGTTGTGGAACCAAGCAGGAGCCTCGTCGAGTCGCGGTGCGCGGTTCCGTGATCGTCGGCGACAAGCTCGTGCCGGAGGCGACCGTTCGGTTTCTGCCAGAGACCGGAAATGCCGGGCCAGTGGCAATGACGAGTGTTGTCGGCGGCTTGTACAACTTCACGAAGTTGGATGGGCCGTATCCCGGCAAGTACAAGGTGAGTGTGAATCTGGAACTCGGCAGCCTGTCGAAAATCGCCAGCGACGATCCGAACGCTCCGCCGCCGCCGATGCAGTGGGAGCAGGACGTCACCGTCCCTGACCAAGAATCCGCAACGCAACACTTTCTTTGGAAAAGTGCCGAGGAGCAAACGACCGAAAGCAACCCGTAGCCGCGTTTCGCCAGAACGCGGGTCCGTTTTCGAGAACCCGCGTTCTGGCGAAGCGCGGCGACACCTCATCTGGAATTGAACCTCGGGCGAACCATGCCATTTTCTTCTCGACGCTCTGCAACCACTCGCCGGACTGGCTTCACGCTGATCGAGCTACTGGTGGTCATCGCGATCATCGGGATGCTCGTTGCGATTTTGCTGCCGGCCGTGCAGAACGCTCGCGAGGCCGCGCGGCGGACGCAGTGCAAAAACAACCTCAAGCAGATCGGCATTGGCCTGCACAACTACCACGACACCAATCGCTGCTTTCCGATGGGGTCACACGTTCGGACATTCGCTTGGGGCAGCTTGCTGTCGCTGCTGCCGCACATCGAGAAAAGTGCCACGTTTCAAACGGTCGACTTCAAGGCACCCGATTGCTGCCTGTGGACGAAGCAGATGCAGGCCGCGAAGAAGTCAGAGCCAGCCAGCACGCGGATCACGGCCTACACCTGTCCGAGCGATCCACACGCCGACCAAACGCTCCTCTCCGGCCCGACCGGACCAAGTCCCGGTTCCGCCGATTGCGGTCTACTGTACCCCGGCAACTATCTGGGAGTTTCCGGCGACACTGGCATTGGCTATCCAGCCTGCTTCTTCAGCATCACGGCGACAACCAAAGGGACCGGGATGATGTTCACGCGCAGTTCGACTCGCATGGAGCATGTGAAAGACGGCACGTCGCAGACTTTGTTTTTCGGCGAGCGCGGCTTGCCCAACGATCTCGGCTGGGGCTGGGTGATGTGCGGCGGATCAGAGTGCGAGCAATATCTCAGCCTGACAAACGGCTTGGTCCCACCGCACGACCTGCCGACCAGCAGCATCACGGTCAGCAACTATTGGAGTTGGCATCCGGGCGGCGTCCACTTTCTGCTGGTTGATGGCAGCGTGCGATTCCTGAGCCTCAACGTTTCGTACAACACGCTCAAAGCCCTGTCGACAAAATCGGCCAAAGACTTGCCCGGCGAATTCTGAACGGCGGCCCCCAGCACGACGCGCCAGCGAGTGGTTCACGTCTCGTTCATGCGACCACTCGCTGGCGCGTCGTGCTGGAACTTGCGGCGAAATGGTCACTGTGGCTCTGGTCATGGGCCATCGAGCTTCAAAAGTCCCGCTTTGGCCGGGTCGTTCTTCCAGCCGAATTTCGAGGCGAACTCGGCGGCGGTGTGAGTCGTTTGTGAACCGTCTTTTCGCAGAGCGACGTAGACGATTTGCGACTCGATGTCTTCGCTGCCTCTATAGTGGCCGTCGGAGCCGATGCACAGCCAACCGCCGCTTACGAGCTTCGGAAACAAAACCCCCAAACGCGAACCCTTGCGAGTATCGACCGCTTGAATCGGGTACGAACCGTTTTGCCCGCCGAGCACACGACGTTTGTCCCCCAGCCATTGGATCGGAAGGCCATAGCCGAAGACGTGCTGGCTGGTCTTGGCGGTCAACGCGCGATAGCCAACCTCACCGCCGTTGCCCACGAGCAACTGCTTGCCGTCGCTCGACCACGCGACCGAACTCATTGACCCTTGGAATGCGACGAATGGTTCGCTGAGTTTACCAGACTTCACGTCGAGCACTCGGGCTTGAGCGTCATGCGGGGCAATTGCAATCAAGTCACCCGTCGACGACCACGCGATGCCAGACGGCCCCCATCCCGACGGAGCGGGAAGCGGGTTGAACTTTCGCGTTTCTTTACCGGAGTCCGCGCCGAACAGGCGGATCACATCGTCCTCGGCGCAGGTCGCCAGTGACTTGCCATCCGGAGACCAGACGGCGTTGCGGACGGCTCGGTCATGTTTAATTTCCTTGAGCAATTCGCCGGACAACGACTTCCACACCTTCACGAGACCATCCATCCCCGACGAGACCAAGCGCG
Source organism: Candidatus Kuenenia stuttgartensis (assembly GCA_945904015.1). Classification (GTDB taxonomy): domain Bacteria; phylum Planctomycetota; class Planctomycetia; order Planctomycetales; family Planctomycetaceae; genus SXKJ01. The sequence continues at coordinate 6,029 of CAMDPK010000129.1, forward strand.
AACCATCCGGAGAGAAATTCACTCCCGTGATTTTTCCGGAGTGACCAGCCAGTGGCCGGCGTTGTTCGTAGGTGGCGGTATCGATCACGATCAATTCGCCGGGTTCTTTTCCGGGGTTGTAGGCTGCCAACCAGTCGTCTTTCGGGGACACGGCTAACGTGAAACCTGGCATGTTGCCAAGTCGTTTCAAGTACTCGCCCGATTCGCCGTTGAAGATCAACAGGTCGCTGCCGATCAGGGCACGCAGCGTCTTGCCGTCCGCCGTAACGTGGGAGGAGCTGCTGTTGTGCGGCTGCCCGATGTTCGGTGCGACGGACAAGAGTTCGCCGGTGGCCGCGTCATGAAGTGCTGGCCGATTCGTCGCGACTGTTGCAATGCGTTTCCCATCGGGGGACCAAGCCGTCTTCAACGAGTGTCCTTGCAGACCAAAGCTGACAAGTTTCTTGCCTTCGATCACATTCCAAACGACTCCGTTGGGATTGCCGACGGACACGAGACGTGGCCAGTTCGGATCATTTTCCACACCATTGAGTGGTTTCGGCTCCCAGGCCACAGCGAACACTTCAAGGTGTTCTCCACTGAGATCATGGACGACTCGACGCAGACTCGCATCCCAGATTCGGACGTGCCCATCGACAGTTCCGGTGGCGATCCAGCGGCCGTCCGGAGACCACGCGATGCCGCCGTTGAGTCCACGGCTAAAGGCCGCCAGCTCAACCGTCATTTCCAGTTTGACAGGGTTCCAGAATTTGAGTTTTCCCTCTTCGTCGATGGTGGCAAACGCGCGACCATCAGGAGACCAGCAACCATAAACCGACGAGACGCCGCTTTTCGACAAAGCGATTGTTCCAGCAACCGGATCGATCATGCCAAGCCGTCCAGTTGGAACCGCAAGCCAACGACCATCGGGAGACCATGACACCGCACGGCCGCCCATTCCGCCTAGGCTGAACGACCGCAACCGCCGTCCATCGGGGAAGGAATACAGCGCAACGTCGCTTCCGAAATGCGTGGTGACCGCGATGGTCTGGCCGTCCGGCGACCAAGCGACATCCCAAATGCCACCGCTTTCCCCCAGGAAGACGGAGTGCAATGTCAGCGTGGGTCGCGTGTCGGTTTCGTCGATGCGCCAGATCCTGAGCGTGTCATCGCCGATGCTGGCCGTCGCGACAAACGCTCCGTCCGGGCTGTAGGCGATCCCACTGGCACTGGCCGTATGCACGGCCATTTCGATCGACCAACTGCGGAGGTCACGCACCACGGACGGATGTCCGACCAGCGCTCGCGAGCTGATGGGTGAACCAACTTTGAATTTGAATGTCTCGGCAGACACCGCCACTTTCGGAGCGAGCGTGAAGACCGGCGGCTTGTTCGGCGCGGACTTGTTCGGGGTCAGACTGGCGACCGCATCGCCCGTTGGCTTCTTGGTGTCAGCGCTGCTCTTGCTGTCTGGCACGGTCGGATTGTTCGACGTTGTGCTCGGAGCGACAGGAGTCGGTTTGGGCTGCGGTAAACTTTCCGGTTTCTCCGTGACTTCGGCCACCTTGCGTTCGATGGGGACTTCAGGATTGACTGTTTTCGATTTCGGGCCGGTGCCATCCACCGGCGAGCCGGAGGGTATCGATACCCGGTCGCTCGGCGGTAAACGAACCGGTCCGGAGGCTGATGCCTCACGATCGGACGAGGACTCGGTGATCTCGACCTTCTCCGTGTCTTCCAAGTCGGCAACATCCTGCGGGGTGCCGCCTTTCTTGGTGATCGTGATGACGAGCACGCTCAACAGAACGAACGCCGCCAGACCACCCAAGATCAGGCCGAGCTTCAGCCCCGGCGTTCTAGCACGACGCGCCAGGGAGTGGTCGGACGTTGGAGAAGTGCGACCACCCAGGGATGGGACGACAGGGAGGCGACCACTCGCTGGCGCGTCGTGCTGGGTGGTGCTCGATGAGGCTCCCGCGAACATCGCCAGGATCGTGGGGGCATCACCGGCGCTGAGCGAATCGGTGGGAGCGTCCGGCACAAACTCGGTCATGATGAACGGTGCGGTGACACCGTAGCCCTGTCGCTCCGCGACAGGATCGCCGGGCGCGCGGGGAACACTCGTCTTTGGTTGTGAGTCGGTCGTGCTGGTGGCGTCGAGTGAAGTTCGGCTTTCCTGTCGCGGAGCGACAGGGCTACTTCCTTTCACCAGCACTCCCGATGCTTCGGCCTTCGACTTGACGAACGCCGCTAATGCCTGAGCGAGTTCCGAGGCCGACGCGAATCGCTCGTCCGGATTTTTCGACATCAGCTTGCGATACAGCGCGTCCAGTTCATCCGAGATCAAATCGTTCGCCAGCTTGGGCCGACTGGCTACGGCTTCACGCCGTGCAGACTTCAAATCGGGAATCGGATCGAGCGTGTGACCTTTCATCTTGCCGACCAGCGACGAATGCCGCTCGTCGGAATACGGAGCACGACCTGTCAGAAAATAGAACAGCGTGCAACCCAGCGCGTACAAGTCCGACCGGCCATCGGCCGTGTGCGTGTTCTCCCATTGCTCCGGAGCCATGTAGTCCGGCGTGCCCAGCACCTGGCCAAACCCGGTCAGTGTCTGCCCGCCGCCGGCGTTGTCCCCCTGCACGCGAGCCAAACCCAAGTCGAGAATCTTCACCTTCCCCAGCTTGGTGAGGAACAGATTGCTCGGCTTGATGTCGCGGTGAATCAACCCCGCCTCGTGTGCATGAGCCAGGCCGAGCGCGGCTTGTCGCAGCATCTCGCACGCATTCGATATCGACTGCGGACCACGCGACTTGACCCACAGGCTCAGGTCTTGTCCCTCGTTGAACTCCATCACGAGGTAGTGCGTGCCTTGAAACTCACCGGCGTCCATCGCGCGGACGATGTGCGGGTGTTCGAGCTTGCCGACCGCCTTCATCTCCCGTTCGAACCGGGTGAGCAACGCCGGATCGCGGCTCCAAGTTGCCGGCAACACTTTGACGGCCACCAGCTTGTCGAGCTTGATGTGCAATGCCTGCCACACCGAACCCATGCCCCCTTCGCCGAGCTTCTTCAAGAGCCGGTAGCACCCCAACTCGGTCCCCACTCCGACAGCTTGTTCGTCGCTGGCAATCGATGCGGCAATTGCCCCGGTGATCGAAGTCCCGTCGCTCGCCGAAGGCCGTTTCGTGTTGGCCGTCAGCGGATCACGCGACTGCGGCAGCACCGTCTGAGCGTTGGAATTACCAGCCACGGCACGCGCCGACGACTCTGCTGCCGCTGAGTTGCGTTCAGAGCCAGCGGCAAGTTTGTCGCTCATCAAGGTTTCCTCAGAAATCCTCGACACTGAAAAATCGGCATGTCGGGACCATTCTGCGATGCGGCCGTGAAAACGTCTACGTCGAGTGCCGCCCCCAGCACGACGCGCCAGCGAGTGGTTCCGACGGGCGAGTTAATCGGTCGTACGCGACTCGGCACAACCACTCGCTGGCGCGTCGTGCTGGAACCGCAAGGCTCACTTGCCGCGTTTTATCGTTTCTGGGCGGATCGGTGGCGGCGCGGGCAGGTATTCGAAACGCACTCCCACGGGCCCACCGTCGGTCGCCATTTTGTCCAACGGAGATCCCGGTTTCAGTCGAAAGGGCTTCAGAGTGTCTGCGGCCGTCGCATTGCCACCGAAGGCCGGAATCGTTTTGAGCAGTGGCCCAGGCAAGAGACTTTCACTGAAATCTATCTGGGCTGCTTCTCATCACGGGGATCATTTCGATTGCAAGATTGCAGCGAGTTGAGGCGGCAGCTCCGGCAAGTATTCAAATCGAACGCCCACCGGTCCTCCGTCTGGAGCCATCTTTGCCGCCGGTTGGCCTTTCTTGAGACGAAACGGCCGATACAAATCCCTTGCTAGAGTGCTTCCTTCAGGAAGCGGTAGTGAAGACAGTGTTGATCCGGGAAGCATCGCATTCAGCCCGCGATCTCGTTCGGCAGCGGGAACGATCCGATCCGACCAAGAAATGCAGTTGTCCAACCCATCGTAATTGACGCGAGACGAACTCGCAGACGGTTCGAGACTAACAAACGTACCACCACCCGTTTGCACGACGAGGTTTCGTTGGCAGCGCACGCGAATTGCGTGCATCGGATCGTACACATTCAGGAAGAGGGCTTGGCCAAAAACGGAACAGTCCGACAAGACGAGAACAGATTCTTTGTTGGCTTCCGCATAAGTGCTCAACGACAGGAACGGACCAACTGACAGGCAATTACGAATCGATAAGTAGCCGGGGCCCTGCGCTCCGAGATTCGCGCCGTTGCCAAAGTTTGCGTTGTAGCTGTTGTTCTCCAGCCAAACGACTGATGTCCCGAAAATCGCGTGAAATCTCGGTTTGACTGTGACCCAGTTATAAATGTCCTGAACACCATCATTTGCCTGGGAGAAACTGCAATTCGTCCATCGGCAAAATCTGTTGCCAGTTTCAAAGGCGATGCCGGCGCGACTCTCTTTCGGTTGAACGAGATGGAAGTGAATGCCTTCGACGGAAAATGCCTGGGCACTTGCGACATAAAAGAGCACGAGACTTCTCCGTCCGAGAGATCGTTGCTTGCGTTCGTCGAGTATGACGACCGGTCGCGCGTCATCAGTGGCTCGCAGCGAGAGTTCAGAGACCGTAACCGGAATGACGGCGGTTTCGGCAGACGCGAGGGCATCCTTGGGCTGTCCGAAGTCGCGAGTAGGCATAAACGGCCCGTCACTTGCAATCTCAATGATGTCTCCATCTTTGGCTGCCGCAAACGCTGCTTCGAGTGTCTTATGCGGCCCCTCCTTCTGATGGATTCGGAGCACGCGAGGTACTCCTCGCGGTTTGGCTGCCAATTCGGGTAGTGGTGAAGGACGAGCAACAATGTTGACGAGCGCATTGGGAATTTGATTGTGATCTGCACCAATGTTGGCTTCGAGGTTCTGACTGCGTGCCTTGTTTTTCGAAACTCGTGGTTGGAAATCACGCGCGAGTGACTCTTGCAATTCATAGCCATCGGGCCAGACGCGAAGAACCGGATCGGACTGGCGATCCATGCCCGGCCCTGACTGGCTCCAAAGTTTTCGCCATTCATCAAGTCCAGGTTGCTTACGAGGATCCGGTCCAATGAAGAAGCCGCCGTACCGATAGAACACGTTGTTTGTTCCTCGCCAGCGAAACGATCCATCAGTAACCGCACGCGTGAGGTCGGATTTCGGGACTCCGGGATTCCAGGCGACAAACGGTTCTTTGTTTGCATAAGGACCACCAAAGAGACATTTCTCCGCCTGAGCATCAATTGTCGGCTTCGTCCGAGCAGTCTCGTCATGCGATTCCCAAGCGAGGAAGCTCGGCACGTTGTAGATCGTGCAATTCGACAGCGCCAGTTTGACGGCCCCTTGAGTGTCTCTGGCAACGATCCAGGGAGCAGGGCCACCAGCCCAAACAGTTTGCGAACCTTTGATATCGATCTGGTTTGCACGCTCGGCACTGACACACGATTGCAAACGTAGTCCTCGCAAGAATGAGTTGTTCAAGACAAGTTCGATCGATCCATTCGCTTCCGGATTCGTTCGGACAAGAGGTAGCGGTGCGCCTGGCAGTTCACCGGGATTACCTTGTACGCCAACGGTCACCGTGCACTGATCCAATTCGATTCGTCCACCCTCGCATCCAAACACGGTGCCGATGTTGGCTCGTTTCGGGCCAGCCGCAACCAAGTGAAGCTTCCGAAAAGTCACGTCCAATTGTTTCGCGTAAAAAAGTCCAGGCGCGTCGGCGTTCGATGACACGGTTTGGCTGGTACGTTCCGGATCGTTGGGCTTCCCAGGTGCTTGACGCAAAATGGGCCAATAATCAGTGGCGCTTCCACTGATACGATCCGTGTCACCAACGATGGTGAGAGGTGTCTTGCCACTCAGATCAACCGGGGAGAATTCCAACGGTCCACGATGACGAATCAGGATCGTGTCGCCCGGAGTCGCTTGGGCAATCGCAGCTCCGATGTCACGGATCTCTCCCGGAGCGATGCCCACGATCAAAGTTCGTCCCGTTACCGTCGGTGTTGCTTTCGGTTCAGGAGTTGTCGGCGTGGCGTTCGTGACGACTGGTGTCGTTGGTGCTGGCTCCGGAGTTGTCGATGTGGGGTTCGTCTCCGCCGGTTTGGCCGCCGTTGATTCCGTGGAAGAATCTGAAGGTGAGGCTTTGGGTTTGGTGGCCGATTGACGATCGCGTTTCTTTTTGGGAGTCGGTGCGACCTCATCCTCATTAGTGATCTCGACCGTCACCTTGCCGTCGGAGTCGGCGACTTCGAGAGCCGTGCCCTCTTTCTTGGTGAGCTTGAAGAGGATCACGCCGAACAGAACGAGCGCCGCCAGACCGCCGAGAATCAGCCCGATTTTGAGTCCCGCCGGCTTAGCACGACGCGCCAGCGAGTGGTCGGACGGTGGCGAAGTACGGTCACTCGCGGACAGGTCGTGGGGGAAGAGACCACTTGCTGGCGCGTCGTGCTGGGCAGTGGACGACGATGCTCCCGCGAACATCGTCAAGATTGTGTGGGTGTCGCTGGCACTGAGCGAATTGGTCGGGGCATCCGGCTGAAACTCTGTGCCGACGAACGAAGCGCTGACCGTTTCGGAAATTTGCGGTGGACTCGGCTGTGACGGAGTCGGAATCTCGGACTGACTTCCCTTCATCAGCACGCCCGATGCTCCAGCCTGCGACTTTCCGAACGCGATCAACGCTTCAGCAAGTTCCGAGGCCGACGAGAATCGCTCCTCCGGACTCTTCGACATCAACTTGCGATACAGCGCATTCAGATCGTCCGAGACCAAATCATTCGACAGCTTGGGACGACTGGCTACGGCTTCACGCCGCGCGGCCTGCAAATCGGGAATTGGATCGAGCGTGTGACCTTTCATCTTGCCGACCAGTGAAGAATGCCGCTCGTCGGAATACGGAGCACGACCGGTCAGAAAATAAAACAGCGTGCAGCCCAGAGCGTACAAGTCCGACCGAGCGTCGGCCGTGTGCGTGTTCTCCCATTGCTCCGGAGCCATGTAGTCCGGCGTGCCCAGCACTTGGCCCGACCCAGTCAGCGTCTGCCCGCTGCCGGCGTTGTCCCCCTGCACGCGAGCCAAACCCAAGTCGAGAATTTTCACCTTCCCCAGCTTGGTGAGAAACAGATTGCTCGGCTTGATGTCGCGGTGAATCAACCCCGCCTCGTGCGCATGAGCCAGGCCGACCGCGGCATGTCTCAGCATTTCGCAAGCGTTCGACACGGACTGCGGACCACGGGACTTGACCCACAGGCTCAGGTCTTGCCCCTCGTTGAATTCCATCACCAGATAGTGCGTGCCCTGAAACTCACCAGCGTCCATCGCGCGGACGATGTGGGGATGTTCCAGCTTGCCGACCGCCTTCATCTCCCGCTCGAACCGGCTGAGCAACGCCGGATCGTGACTCCAAGTCGCCGGCAGCACCTTCACGGCCACCATCTTGTCGAGCTTGGTGTGCAACGCTTGCCACACCGAACCCATGCCCCCTTCGCCGAGCTTCTTCACGAGCCGGTAGTACCCCAACTCGGTCCCCACTCCGACAGCCGGCTCGCCGCTGGAACTCGATGCGTCCATCGTTCCGGTGATCGAGGTGCCATCACTCGCGGACGGCGGTTTCGTGTTGGCATCGAGCGGGTCGCGCGACTGAGGCAGCACCGTCCGTGCGTTGGAATCGCCAGCCACTGCACTCGCCGGCGACGACATTCCCAACACAGACTTGTTTCCCGTCATCGAATTGCGCTCAGACCCAGCGGGAGGTTTGTCACTCATTGGAAATCCTCAGAAATCCTCGACGCTGCAAAATCGGAGAGTCGGGACTATTCTGCGATGCGGGCGTGGAAACGTCTACGCTGACTGCTGTCACCAGCACGACGCGCCAGCGAGTGGTTTGCGTTTTGTCCCAGAGATCACTCGCTGGCGCGTCGTGCTGGTATGTCCGGTGACTTCAACCCACTCGCCGGAAAAAATACTCGCACACGAAACCGCCTCCCATGAAATGCGAATTGGTGATCTCCAAAGGACCGGATGCCGAGCAGCGATTTACACTGGTCGCCGGACAAGAGTTTCTCCTCGGACGAGGCGAAGGCTGTGACTTGCGGCTGCGCGATCCGAGCGTCTCGCGACATCAATGCCACATCTGGCTGGAAGCCGATCGTGTGATGCTCTCCGACCTCTCCAGTCGTTGGGGAACGCTGGTCAACGACCAAATGTTCAAAGGTGGAGAATTGAAATCCGGAGACCGCATCACGCTCGGCGACACCGAGATCACGGTGCTGCTGGGCAGTTCGGCCGACGATCTGACGTTGCCGCCCCGCACACGGCCGACGCTCGATCAGAGTCCCACCGCAGAGTTTCGTCGGCCACTTCCGGCCGAAGTGTTTTCAGATCCTCCCGATGTTCTCGTCGCGCGCAACACAACAGGCGAGCCGGCAGGCGTCAGCCCCCGGACGGAAGACCAGCGAAAAACAGGTTCGGGGACTGACGCCGCCCGGCTCGCCAAGACGATCATCCGTCACACCAGCCCGGCAACGGAGATTCCGCCCGCCATCGTCGATCGCCAGTTCGGCAACCTCAAGTTGGACGAAGTCGTGGCCATCGGCCGCACGGGAATCGTGTACTCGTCCACGAATTCGGAGACCGGCGAGAAGTACGCGGTGAAGCTGTTTTATCCCGAAGCGCTCCCGGAAGGAGAGCCTCGTGAGCGCTTCGTGCGTGCCATGCGAACGATGATCAACTTGCGACACGAGAACCTCGTGCGTTTGCATCGCGCCGGTTCGCAACGCGGGGTCTGCTACACCGTCAGTGAGTTCGTCGAAGGCCACAGTGCCGGACAACTGCTGGCAAAGTCCAACGGCCAAGGCATGGATTGGCGATTCGTCCGGCACATCGCCGTGGGTGTGGCTCACGCGCTGCAATTTGCGTTCGAGCAAAACATCGTGCATCGCAACGTCACGCCGTCGAACATTTTGATGAACGAATCAGGATCGATCGTGAAGTTGGGCGATCTGTATCTCGCGAAGGCTTTGATCGGCGCGAATGCCTTCGACGTGACTCGCACCGACGGCGTCATCGGCCATCTGCCATATCTCTCGCCGGAGCAGATCGAACATCTTCCCGGACAGAACCACTTGTCCGACCTCTACAGCCTGGGAGCCACGTTGTACGCGCTACTCACCGGAGGGCCGCCGTTCGTCAGCGATTCGCCCACAGAGTTGCTCCGCCAGATCACGACCCGTGTCCCCAATCCGATTCGCACAACTCATCCCGAAATCCCCTCGCACTTCGAGTCGGTCGTTCTGAGACTGCTGGCCAAGCGTCCGGAAGACCGCCTCCCCAACCCCGCCGAGTTGCTGAAGCAACTGCGCTCCGACCGAACGGACTGACGTGATGAAACCTTCGGCGTTACGAATGCCGTGGCTGCGTGCCACCGTTGTGAGTTTCACAGTTGTGATGTTGTGGAACGTCGCCACTGCGTTGCCAGCGGAGAACGTCTTCGCGATTCGTGTGCTCGACGACCAAACCGGCCGAGGCGTGCCGTTGGTCGAATTGAAGACGGTGGCCAATCAGCGATTCGTCACCGACTCGGCGGGCGTCGTGGCGATCCGCGAACCGGAGTTGTTCGGCCAGACGGTGTTCTTTCACATCAGCAGTCACGGCTATGAGTTCCCGAAAGATGGCTTCGGCTTTCGCGGCAAACAGATCAAAGTCGAATCGGGCAGTGAGGCGACACTGAAGATCAAACGACTCAGCATCGCCGAGCGGCTGTATCGCGTCACCGGTGCGGGCATTTATGCCGACAGCGTGTTGCTCGGCGAAAAGCCGCCGATTGAGCGGCCGTTGCTGAACGCCCAAGTCTCCGGTTCAGACAGCGTCGTCACGGCGATCTATCGCGGTCGACTGCACTGGTTTTGGGGCGACACGAATCGTCCAAAATATCCGCTCGGATTATTCCACGTTCCCGGAGCGACATCGCGATTGCCGAGCGACGGCGGACTCGATCCGGCCGTCGGCGTGAACCTCGAATACTTCGTCGGCGATGACGGCTTCGCGAAGGCGATGTGCAAGATGCCCGGCGACGGCCCGACTTGGATCTTCGGCCTGACCGTGTTGCGAGATGCCGACGGCCGTGAGCGGATGTTTTGTGGCTACCTCAAAGTCCGAGGCAATTTTGATGTTTACGAACGCGGCATCGCCGAGTTCGACGATGAACGCCGCGAGTTCGTGCATCGGCAACGCTTCGACAAAGACGTGCCGCTGTACCCCGACGGCCATCCGCTGCTGCACAAAGTCGAGGGCGTCGAGTACGTCTACTTCACCGAGGCCGCAGCGGTCGTGCGTGTCCGCGCGACGGTCGAAGCATTTCGCGACCTCAGCCAGTACGAAGGCTTCAGTTGCCTCTTCCCCGGCGGACGCGAGAAGTCGCCGCAGGTCGAACGCGATTCCACCGGAAAAGTCGTCTGGGGTTGGAAACGAGACACCGCGCCGATTCGATGGGGACTGCAAGAGAAGCTGCTCAAGAGCGGCCAGCTCAAGCCGGACGAAGCGTGGCTCAAGCTGCAAGACGCGGACAACGGCAAGCCGGTGATCGCTCACGCTGGCTCGGTGACGTGGAACGAACATCGCCGCCGCTGGGTGTCGATCTTCACGCAGCACTTCGGCTCATCGCTGCTCGGCGAAATTTGGTACTCGGAAGCGGATGCTCCCGAAGGTCCGTGGCGCAAGGCGACGAAGATCATCACGCACGACAAATACAGCTTCTACAACCCCAAGAAGCATCCGTATTTTTCAGCCGGCCGATTCCTGTTCTTCGAGGGCACCTACACGCACACGTTCTCCGGCAACCCCGACCAGACGCCGCGCTACGACTACAACCAAATCATGTACCGCCTGGATTTGGACGATGAGCGGTTGAATAAATCGCAAGTGACGAATCGCGACGAACCCGCGAAGTGATGCGGTCGATGGTTCGCTGAGATAATGGCCAGGACATCACTCATCCTTTGATGGGTCAGCCGGGCGATCACTTTCGTCGTTGGAGTCAGAGTCCGACGTGTCGGTGGCATGGATTTGTTTCGCGACCTCCCGCCAATAGTTCCAATCATGATCGCGAAGGACTCGTTGATGAAATTCGCGTCCTAAGTTGGGATTCTTTTCGAGAAGACCAGGCGCTCGCCTCGCGGCCAATTCGTCGAACTCCGAATGGTCGTCGCGAATATCAAAGAGGCCATTGATACAAGGTGCAGCGCAGTAACAGAGTCCCCACCAGCGGTGCTTGTGCCACCGAGAGAGTTCAGGGTGTTGACATGGTACACCGAGCGCGGACGCTGTTCGCTGAACCGCAGTTTCCCACGGAAGCCTGCGCTCATGCACGGGGATACCAAGTAGGCGATACTGACCCACACATTGGTTGTACCCACAGTCTGGACACTCATCCCGAAACCAAGACCAATCCACACACAGAAACCAACCGGCGACAGCCGTCAAAACGAAAGCACCAACAATGATTGGTCGCCGCATTCGCATCGTGGTTCTCACTGAGCCGACACGCGGATGTTCTTGAAGTCGAGATTTGTCGTTGGGTCATGTCCCTGCAAACTGAAGTGTCCGGCTTCAAGACGCCGGCCTTCACGAGGATTCTCAGCCGGCTTGCGTTCGTCGGTCCATACGGTGACCGGGATGCCGTTGACCCACGTTGCGAAGGTCGGGCCGCTGGCGACGAGCGTCAGCATGGTCCATTCACGATCGTTCGAGACGACGAACCGCGCGGGTTGACGGCGGAAGATCGCTCCCGTGCCGAAGTCCGCCGGTTGCGTGCGGTCGCCGTTTTTGATGCCGTTTTGAATTTGAAATTCGTAGCCGGGATACGCGCCCTCTTTACCCGGCAGGCCTCGGAAGAAGATGCCGCTGTTGAGTGCGTCGCCGTTGGTTTTGACTTGCGCTTGCAGGACGAAGTTGGCGAACGTCGCTTCGGATTCCCAATAGCCTTGGCCGTTGGTGACGTGGATCGCACCGTCGAGCACTTCAAACTTGCTCTTTGAGCCGGGGACTTCACGCCAGCCGGTGAGATCTTTGCCGTTGAACAAGTCCTTCGTACCGAGCGGCTTCACGAACACGTTGCGAAACTTGACCAGCCCGGAATTCATTTGCAGTCCGATCAACCCGGACGTCAGCGGCTTGTGAGTTTTGTCTCTGAAGTCGAGCACCTCTTCGCCATCGAGCTTCACGACGATGCGGTCACCATCGGCTCGGATATGAAACGTTTTCCAAGACTCTTCGCCGGAGATTTCTTTCGTGGGCTTCTGCCGCTTCACGAAGCTCCCGGTGTTGAAGCCTTGCGGGTGCGTGTCGCAAATGTTGAGTTCGTAGCAATCGACTCCCGGATCGGTCGGCACTGTCGGAGTTCGCAGAAAGACTCCGCTGTTGCCTCCTTTGGCCATCCAGAAGTCGCACCGAAGTTCGTAGTCCGCGAACGGCACCGAGGTCAGCAGCAGGCCCGGTTTCGTTCCTTTGTCGGCGGTGATGACGCCGTCGGCCACCGACCAATTCACATCGCTGTTCGGCTTCCAACCGAAGAGCGTCTCACCGTCGAAGAGTTGAACCCAGCAGTCAGCGATCTCATCGGCAGAGAGCAACGGCTTCGGTGGCTGTTTCGCCGACGGCACCTTTGCGTCAGCAATCTTCTTTGCGACCGTCTCTTTCGGTCCCGCCGCGCTGGCTGCCGATGGTTGTTCCACCTTGACGCAGGCTGCAATCAAACTGACGAAACAAAGGGAAGCAATCGTCCACAATCGCATGATCGACTCACTTGGTTGGTTGTGTAGCACGGGCACTCTTGCCCGTCGCGGTGGAGACGGGCAAGAGTGCCCATCCTACGGATGTACGCGGGGCACAAATCGTCTCAGTCGCAAGCTGTTGGTCACGACCAGCACGCTGCTGGCGGACATCGCGGCGGCGGCGAAGCCGGGCGGCAGGATGATCGCGCCGAACGCCGAAAGCAACCCGGTCGCCAGCGGGATCGAGACCACGTTGTACGCGAACGCGAAGAACAAGTTTTGGCGGATGATCCGCAGCGTGCGGCGAGCCAGTTCGATGGCGTGCGGCACGGCTCGCGGGTCGCTGCCGACGAGTGTCACGTCAGCCGCTTCGATGGCGACGTCGGCACCGGCACCGATCGCGAATCCGACATCGGCGGAGGCCAGCGCGGGAGCATCATTGACTCCGTCGCCGATCATCGCGACTCGACGACCGGTCGCTTGCAGCGAGCGGACGACGTCGGCTTTTTCGCTCGGCAATCGTTCGGCTTCGACGAGCGTGATGCCGAGCTTGTTCGCGACGTTGCGAACGACCTCCAGCCGATCTCCGCTGACGAGGCCGGTATCAACGTGCAGATTTCGCAGAGCCAGTGTCGCATCAGACGCTGTCGGTCGCACTCGGTCTTCGGCGGCGAGCACGCCGAGAACCTGTTGGCCCCGCGCGACAAACAGCGGAGTGCGGCCAAGCGATTCGATTCGTGCGGCAAGTGGTCGGGAGTGATCCCGTTTGGCGAGCGGGGGATGTAAATCCCCCGAGTCCGCCGCGAGACTCCTCGGGGGACTGACATCCCCCGCTCGCCAATCTGTACCACGACTCCCGACCCCGTCACGTTCCAACCACCGCCAACTTCCGAGCAGCACCGTCTCGCCGCCGAGTTCGGCTTTCAATCCGAGACCCGGTTCCGAATGAACTTGGTCCGGCGTCGCATCGAGCGGCACAGACTCTTGCTTCGCGAGTGCGACGACCGCTCGCGCGAGCGGGTGATTCGAGCCGGACGCGATCGTCGCCGCGACGCGCAGCAACTCGGTGCGTGAGACACCTTCCGATGGCAGCACCTCAACGATCTCTGGTCGCCCTTCGGTCAGTGTGCCAGTCTTGTCGAACAGAGCAATCTGCAACGACGCGGTGCGTTCGAGGGCCGCTCCGTCTTTGAAGAGCACTCCGAATTCCGCTCCTTTGCCCATCGCGACCATCACGGCCGTCGGAGTCGCCAAGCCCAGAGCACACGGGCACGCGACGACCAACACCGCGACCGCTCGCGAGATCGCCGTGTGAACGTCGGCGTGAGTCAGCCACCAGATCAACGTCACAGCGGCAATCGCCAGCACGATCGGCACGAAGATCCCGGCCACGCGATCCGCCAGCCGCGCGATCGGAGCTTTGCTCCCCTGAGCGTCTCGCACCAGCGCGGCGATGCGACGCAACGTCATCTCGTCGCCGACTCGCTCGGCGAGAAAACGAAAACTGCCCGACTGATTCACCGATCCGCCGAGCACTCGATCACTCGGTTCTTTCCGAACTGGCAGCGGCTCGCCAGTGAAGCTGCTTTCGTCGATCTCAGTGACGCCGGCCAAGACAACGCCATCGACCGGAACACGCTCGCCCGCGCGAACCAAGACGACGTCACCGACTGCCACTTGATCGACCGGCAACTCGACTTCGCTTTCTTGAGCCAGCAAGTCTTGGGAGGACCGCAGGACATGCGCCGTTGGCGATTGCAGGTTCAACAGATGGCCAATCGCGTCCGAGGCTTTGCGACGTGCTCGCAGTTCGAGCGTTCGGCCGAGGCGCACGAAGACAACGATCAACACGGCGGCTGTGAAGTCCGAACCGCACTGACCGCTCGCGGCGGAATGTCCGACGTGATTCAAGCCAACTTTCAAAAGTTCCAGAAACGACCAGACTCCGGCGAGATACGCGGCACCGCTTCCAAGGGCGACCAACACATCCATGTCGAGAGCGGCGTGTCGAAGCGACCGAGCCGCGTTGAAGAAGAACTCACGACCGCTCGTCAACAGCACCAACGTCGCCAGCAACAGCATCCAAATTGGCGCGAGCGGCACGGACTCGACGAAGTACGCCAGCAACACAACAGCGAGCGCCGGCGCTGCGGGTCGGAGAAGCTCTTGAACTTGGAACGCGGCCATCGGCGTCTGGACTTCGCCGCCGGATGTCAAATCGACTGACGCCGGCAATTCGTTGGCGTGATAGCCGACCGCCTCGACCGCGCGAACGATGTCTGGCTGAGCGCCGTCGTGCTGCACGCGAGCTTCGTTCGTCGCCAAGTTGACGGCGACGGCCACGACGCCGGGCAACTTGCCGATGGCGGTCTCGACACGCCCGACACAGGCGGCACAGTGCATTCCCTCGATCCGATAGCGCGCGGTGTGAGTCATTTGGGTCGAGGGCCTGCGAACTGCGTGATTGCGAATTTGGAACGTTCTGGAACGTTCGCCCTCGCTCACGCTTCGGGTTTCTGTGCGGGATAAATTACAGTGGCCGACGCACGGCGGGGAGCGTGTTCGTGATGTTGAAGATTACTCGGCTGGAAACGTTCGTGATCGGCGATGGCCCGGAAGTCGATCCCGACCAGGGTGGCATCGAGCCGCTCGCGTGTCTGCGCGTGTGGACCGACGACGGGCTGTCTGGGTTTTCGGAAGTCTTTCGCGTCCCTCCTGGAGTTGTGCAGGCGACCGTCGGCGGATCAGACACGCATTTCGGCCGGCTGCTTATCGGACAGGAAATCACGCATCCGGAGCGGCTGTGGCAGCATGTCTGGGACTCGCTGATCCACACGAATCGCCGCGGCTGGGAGATCATCATTCTCGGCGCGCTGGATGTCGCGATCTGGGACATCTACGGGCAGTCGCTCGGCCAACCGGTGTGGCAATTACTCGGCGGGGCGCAGCGCGGGCCGTTTCAGACGCATGACGAAACGCGGAAGACGAGCGTCGTGCCGTATTGCACGTTGGTCTCCGATGTCTGGGGCGGGGAGGCCATGATCGCTCAGCAGACGGATCGCGCGGCGCGGTTGCGCGACCTCGGCTACCGAGCATTCAAAGTCGAGCCGATGATGTCCTCGCCGAAGGACGTCGTAGAGTTGGCTCGCCGGGCAAGACAAGTGCTCGGCCCCGAACCGACGCTGATGGTCGATGTCGGCTACCTGTTCAACGACGTGCCGACGGTGGCTCGCATCTGTCGCGAGTTGGAAGAGTTCGACATCTGCTTTTTCGAGACGCCGTTCCCTGTGGACTCGCCGGAGCCGTATGCCCGGCTCGCCGAACTGACGTCAATCCCGCTGGCGATGGGCGAGCACGGCGTCACGCGCTGGGAGTTTCTCGACATGATTGATCGCGGAAAAGTCTCGGTCGTGCAGCCGTACATGACGACCTGCGGCGGCCTGACCGAAGCGAAACGGATTGTCGATCTCGCTGTGCCGCGCGGGGCGCTGGTCTGCCCCGGCAATTGGTCGACGCAGATTCTCGGTGCGGCGTCGGTTCATTTGGCGGCGTACTCGCCGATCACGCCGTTCATTGAATTCGCACCGGCCGAAGTCTTCGATTCGCCGCTGCGACGAGCAATCCAAGAAGCTGGCTTCCCGGTGAAGAACGGTGCGATTGAGTTTCCGGATGCTCCAGGAATTGGTTATCAGTTCCCGGAACATTTGGCCGCGAAGTACCGAGTCCGTTGAAAGTGAAACAATGCAGGCGAGCCGAAGGGCTATACCGAATGCGCGGAACATTGACACAAACCCCACCGAGCTTGCCTCATTGGTATCTACACAACTATCCGCACTTGAGGATGGGGAATGGTAGCGAGACATCACAAACGAGTTGTTTGAGGTCACTGAGATCATGGTGTTCGAGATATTCCAGCATCGTCAACACA
>CAMDPK010000130.1 GCA_945904015.1 Candidatus Kuenenia stuttgartensis
GGGATAGGCTTCCAGCCTGTCGGATTCAAGGGAAGCATGACAGGCTGGAAGCCTATCCCACGACGGAGCCGATCAATGGACTTCCTCACTCAGCATTTTCAGCAGACGCGACGCCAGTTCCTGACCAGTTCGGCCAGCGGCGCGGGAGCCGTTGCGCTGGCCACTCTGCTGAAACAGGAAGGGCGATTGGCGGCTGAGTCGAGCCTTGAAACAGCGTCGCTCGTCGATCCGTTACGTCCGCGAACATCGCACTTCACCGCGCGGGCGAAGGCGTGCATCTTCATTTTTTTGGCCGGAGGAACTAGCCAAATCGAGCTGTTCGATCCGAAGCCGGAATTGACTCGATTGGATGGACAGCGGATTCCAGAATCATTCCTCAAAGGGGTGCGGTTCTCGTTCGTGAAGCCGACGGAATCGTTCTTGATGGGCAGCCGCTTTCCTTTCCGTCGCTACGGCGAGTGCGGCATGGAGATGTCGGAATTGTTGCCGCACATCGGCTCGTGCGCGGATGAGTTGTGCCTGATCCGCTCGCTGCATCACGAGGCGTTCGATCACGCGCCGGGCGAATTGGAGATGTGTACGGGCAAGGACATCCCCGGCCGGCCGAGCCTCGGTGCGTGGCTGTCCTACGGCTTGGGCAGCGAATCGCAAAACCTGCCGGGCTACGTCGTGCTGATGAATCATCGCGGCCCGGTCGCGCGGCAAATGGCCTGGGGCAGCGGCTTCTTGCCGTCGGTTTATCAAGGCGTGGTGTTCCGCAATCAGGGGGAGCCGATTCTCAATTTGCAGACGCCCGATGACATCACCACGACGGCTCATCGCAGCCAGCTCGATGCGATTCGCAAGCTGAATCAATTGCGGCAGGAACAGAATCACGATCCGGAAGTGGCGGCTCGCATCGCGGCCTATGAGTTGGCGTTTCGGATGCAGACGGCGGCTCCCGAACTGATCGACTTGTCGCACGAGACGCGCGACACGCTGACCGCTTACGGAGTGGATCGGCCCAACCAGCAAGGGACGTTTTCGCGAAATTGTCTGCTGGCTCGCCGCTTGGTCGAACGGGGCGTGCGCGTGGTCAGCATCTTTCAACGAGCCTGGGATCAGCACAAAGGTCTCGAAGGCGATTTGCGAAAGCAGTGCGTTGAAGTCGATCAACCGATCGGCGCGTTGCTGAAAGATTTGCGGCAGCGCGGACTGCTCGATTCAACGCTCGTCGTGTGGGGGACGGAGTTCGGCCGCACGCCGCTGACGGAAAACGCGAAGCCCGGCCCAGACGCGGGACGCGATCATCACCCGCACGGCTTCAGCATGTGGCTGGCCGGCGGCGGCGTGAAAGGGGGCCGAGTCATCGGCGCGACCGACGAACTGAGTTGGAACGCCGTCACCGACCGCGTACACACAAACGATTTTCACGCCACGCTGCTGCACCTGTTCGGCTTCGACCACAAACGGCTGACGTATCGGTTCAAGGGCCTGGATTTCCGGCTCACCGACGTCGCGGGGAATGTCGTGGATCAGATTCTGACGTGAGTCGCAAATTCGCGGACGAACTCTGGCGAGCGTGGCTACCGGGACTTCGTCGGTTGTCCCGAAAAGATCGACAGGCGGGCGTTCACGCCGATGCCCCACGGGTCTGCGCCGCGTGGAAGTGCGCCGATGTCGGGACGATCTTTGTCAGACTCGCGCAGCGGGTCGGGCCATTCAGACGGAATCGGTTGGCCGGCGTCGAGAGCGGGGCTGTCGGATTGCAGACGCAGGTCGCTGGGGGCGGTTGGGTCGGACGGCAGGCTCACGAATTTTGGATCTGCAAGTCGGTCGAGAGTCGTCCAGCCGGGCGCGTGATGTTTCTGACTGAGCTTGAACAACGGCGACGCGCGGAATTTGGCGAAGAGGTCGTCCGGCGTTTTCGGTCCGTCCTCGACACCCCACAGGATGTTGCCTCCTTCGCGAAGCTGACCCGGTTCCTTGAGCGCGACGAAGCCGGGACCGGGGATGCCGTGCCGCTCGACGAAGATGTTGTTGAACACGTCACGCTCCGTCGGCTGCGGTCCCATCGAGCCTAAGCCAAACAGAAAATAGCCGCGAAACACCGGCGACTCGCGCAGCACTGTGTTGTGATAGAACCGCATCACCGGATCGACCGGGCTGCCATGATTGCCGAGCAGATGCCCCTCCGCGTGCAAGAACGAACCGCTTGGATCGGGTTCCTTCGGATGCTGGTACGGCACGCCAGCGCGCGTGTCGATCACGTTGCGGAAGATGAACACGCCGGAGCCGGCCGCATGGCCCAGCGGAGATTCGTCCTTGTCGATCTCGTGCTGCTGGAACACGCCCAGGCACGCGCCGATCCGGTTCTGATAAATGAAGATCGTGTGATCTCGCAGCTTCGGGCCGCATTCCAATCCGTCGTCGTTGAAGTGATCCACCAGGCAATGATGCAGCCGCAAGTTCTTCGCGTATCGCAGAAACGCGAAGTCGTGGTCGTCGGTGAACTCGCAGAACGCGAACTCGATGTCCTCATTCAGCGGCTGATTGTTCTGCAGCACAATTTGATACGACGCCGTGCCGCGATACTTCATGTGAGCACGCCCGGTCCACGGAGCCGCCAAGCCACGAAACGCCGAATGCGTCACACGCAGCTTCTTCGAGGCGTTGACCAACAAACCAGGAAAGCCGCCGAAGACCGTCAGATGATCGAGTTCGATGTTCTCCGATCCGTAAACGTGAATCATCGGGCTGCCGGTCGCACCGCGCAGAGTCAGATCACGGACGCGCACATGCTTGATGCCACTGATCCGCAGGACGTCGTCACCGAACCCCAGCGCGATCACCAACGGCAGCTTGCGCGGGTCGGTCTCGCCGCGATACGACCGCTCGCCCAACCCCGGCAGCGTGTGATGCGCGAGGCGAATATGCACGCGCCCGGTGTCACGGTTGAACCACAGGCCCGGCCCGCAGTACATGCCGATGTCGGTGCTCTTTTTGTCGGCGAGCCAGAATTCGTTCGTCGCACGCAGGTCGTTCAAGAACCGATAGCCGTGCAGCGGGACCATCGAATCTCCGAAGTTCCCGAGCGCGATCGGTCGCTCATCTTCGATGCCCCACAGCGGCTCCCACGCCGCCGGCAAAAACTGATGCGGCACGCGGCGGTCGTCGAGGTCGCGAAAAGTGCGCGTCGAAACGAACTCACCCGTTGCTCCGCTGGAGATCGGTTGCCAACTCGCGGCCGGGTTCTCGAAGAACTCTCGCAACCCGCCATCAATCACAACCGACTCGCCGGGATACGACCGAATCGTGATCGGAGCCTCGGCCGTCCCCGACCGACTGAGCGCTGGGCGTTCGTAGTACGTCCCGCCCCGCAGATACAGCGTGTCCCCCGGCTTGAGTTGCCGCAGCGCATGCCGCAGCGTCTTCCACGGCTTCGCTTCGGACCCCACCTGCGCGTCGTCGCCGCGCTGCGCATCGACGAACAACGCGGGGCCAGCCTCGCGCTCCCGCTTCATCGCCTCAGGCAGAGTCCGCATCGGCGCGTGAGATCTGACCTCCGCCGCGTCGAACACCTCGCTGGCCAGCCAGACCAACGCCATCGCAGTGATACCAAGCCAAACGAACTTGGCGAACTTCATGACGCGCTCCTCGTGGATGATTCAGATCTGTCTGGACGGCGGGCGAGTCCTGCAAGCCTTCCCATCCGACTCAGGAACGACAACCATCATCGATGCCGAGAGCGATCTCAAACCTCAATCCACAGTTTTATTCGAGGTTCGTTCGGAGTGAGCCGATCTCGCAATTGTCGTGATCTTCTCAGTGCATCGCCGCTGTCTTGGTTGACTCACATACGAACTCGAACAAACTTTTCAGGAGATCAAACGATGTTCTCTTCACGCCAAAGCTGGTTCACAATCGTTCTTTTGGTCACGGCGGTGCCGGTGCTCCATGCCGAGGACGGCATTCCGTCCGATCAATTCGGCAGGCTCCGTGAACTGATTCGTCCGCACGCCGGCGAATCGAACTGGAGGCAGATCAACTGGTTGACCAGTCTGCATGAAGCGCGCGTGAAAGCCGCCGCGGAGGGGAAGCCGATTCTGCTGTGGTCGGGCGGGGGAGCACCGCCGGTGGGGGGTTGTTGAAGCGGTGGCCGTGCGGTCCGTGGGACTGCGATGTGGACCGACGAGATGACCAAGATTATCCAAGAACAGTTTGTCGCCGTGGCTGTTTCCGGGCATGTGGCGATGAATCGCAAGGACGCCGAAGGGGATTTTCTCCGCGCGACCGGCATCAAACTGGCCGGCGCGGGGGGCAACATGGAGTGCCTCTCGGCCAGCGGTAGTCGGCTCGGCGCGTTCTATCCCGCAGGTGGAACCGAACATAATCGCCGCGACTTGCAAGCGATTCTGAAGGCGTGGCAGGCTTTGCCGGCGAACGAACGCAAACCCGGTGCGGTCCGCGTGGCCGAATCCGTCGCGGTGGCTGCGAACGTCAAGGAGATCGCGCCGCCAGCCAATGCCATGATCCTGCGAACGTATCACCGTCTGTTGACGCGCGAACCCGACGGTCGCGTCTGCAAGGTCACGCCAAGCGACTATCCGACCACATCCAAGTTGGGTGACAGCGAGACTTGGATCACGCACTTCGGGGAACGCTGGGAAGCTCAACCCGATTCCATGTGGATCAAGGAAGCGGAATGGAAAGCGATCGTCCGGGCGAACCCCGTGAAAGGTGACAACTATCCGCTGCTCGAAGCGGTGGCCGATCGCATGACGCGCGCCCATTTGATCATGGGCATGGCCTACGGTGAGTGCGGGATTTGTGGGAAGGACGCCGTCCGCTCACGGTCGTTGTCCCTGACCGTGACCGATGTCTCCGCGGACGTTGTCGAGCTTCGCCTGGAAGGTGCCGCAGCCTTGGGAGCGGATTTCGCGACGTCGGAAAAGAACGATCGGAAAGGCTCGCGCGAGGGACAATCGGTGCAGGGTTTCGAGCCGAGAGTCCTGGGTTATCTGACCTACGCCCGCAAGACGAACGCCTTCACTCGCTTCGACGTCATCGCGCTGGGGGATGCCTATGGCACGCCCAGCGGCGATCACCATTTCAATTATCGCGCGGGCCGTTACCCGATCGGCATCTCCTTCGAATTGGCTGCCGGTACGACGCCGGCAGAACGCGTCCCACCTCGCGCGTCGGTGGTTTATGACACACCCAACCCGGCGTACTTCGCGACCGGAAAGTAATCGGTTTCCCAAGGGAAAGTCGCGCTCGGCCGGCTCGTCACTCGGAGCGACTCGGCCACATTGCGTCTCACGCGAACAAATCCTGCATCACATTCCCTTCCGGCACGAGCAACACCGGGCGGCCCGACGACGTGAAGTACTCCGTTCGCGGATCAATGCCCAGCGCGTGATAGATCGTCGCTGCGAGATCATCGGGCTTGAGCTTGGTGTCGTCGGTCGGCGTGTGTCCCTTTTTGTCGGTCGCGCCGAGAAAGAAGTTCTGCTTCGCTCCGCCGCCGGCCACGAGCGTCCACATCGTGCGCGGCCAGTGATCGCGGCCGGCTTGTTTGTTGATGGTCGGTGTCCGCCCGAACTCGCCTGTGGCGACGATGAGCACTCGGTCGAGCAGCCCCTTCAGTTCCAGCATCCGCACCAGCGACGTGATGCCGGCATCGAAGGGCGGCAGCAACTTGTTCTTGTGGTTCGCGAAGTTGTCGAGATGCGTGTCCCAGCCGTCATGAGTCACTGTGACGAATCGCACGCCATGCTCGACCAACCGCCCGGCCAGCAGCAACGCCTGGCTCGTGTCGTCTTTCTCGAACAGCTTCAAGACGGCGGGCGATTCGTGGCTGACGTCGAACGCCAGACGCGCTCGATCGCTGAGGATCATCTCATTCGCCTTCTTCGCGAACTGATCGAGACCATCGAGCACCGGGCTGTTGGCCTCGGCCGTGCGGAAGGTCTGATCGAGATCTCGGAGGAGTTCGTTGCGAGATTTGATTTTCTCGATCGTCAGGCCATTCGCGACGGCGAGGCCACGAACCTCAAACGGCTGACCGGGCTTGGGCACCGATGTGGTCTTGAACGAACCGTAACCGACTCCCAGGAAGCCGGCGCTCATGTCGGAATTCGGGATCGCCACAAACGGCGGGATCGCGCTCGGGATCTGTAACTCCTTGGCGCTGACCGAACCCATCGCCGGATACACGACAGCCGGCGACGGACGATTGCCCGTGAAGAGATATTCGTTCGCCAATGGATGCGCACCTGCCGCGTGCGAGATGCCTCGAATCAGCGTGAAGCGGTCGATCAGCGTCGCCAGTCGCGGCAGATGCTCGCAGACTTCGTAGCCGGGGATGACGGTTTGAATGCGCTGGAACTCGCCTCGCTCATCGACCGGCGCTTCCAATTTCATGTCCAGCGTGTCGAGATGCGAAGGCCCACCTTTGAGATGGACGAAGATGCAAGCGTCCGCTTTGGGCCGCATCGTGCTCGCGTTCGCCATTCGCAAGTAATCGGCCAGCGAGAGACCGAGGCCACCGAGGAATCCGACTTGCAGCAGGCGGCGGCGAGGAAGTCGGTGATTCGTCAACATGGCATCGCCTTTTTGAAAACAGGAAGTCGAATGGTAGGAAAATGATTTGGTAGGAAGATGACGGAGTCTGCGTCGATCATTTTCCTACCAAATCATCTTCCTGCCATCCTGTCTCCGCCCCACCTAATGGTTTGTGATGAATTCTTGTGTGTTGAGCAGCACCCACAGCAGATCGCGAAGGCCGTCGAGCGGGTCGCTCGCGGCTGATTCGAAATGCTGTCGGGCACGGGTCAGTTCACGGTCACCCGGCTCGCGCGACAACACTCGCAGGTACGCCAAGTGGATCAACTCATCGCGCCGCGCGGGAACATCGAGGTCTTTTTCTTTCGTCAGTTCCGCCAGCCAGCCGTCTTTGCGGCCGAGCATCGCGTGCAGGTCTTGATCGTTGCGGACGAAGATCGCTTGAGCCAGCGACGGTTGTTGTTCGCGTTCGCAGTCGCAGTTGATGTTGCGCAGCGGCTTGCCGAACACGGCCAGCGAGAACTCGGTGCGGGTGAGGTCGGCGGTCGCTTGCACGCCGATGCGGCGGTCTTTCATCGTCGTCGCAAAACCGTCGGCCAGCTTCGTGTTGCCGGTCGCCATCAGCATCGCATCGACGGCGACTTCGGCAGGCAGGCGACGGATCATGGCTCGGCTGAAGTTGCGGTCGTCATTGCGATTGGTGTCGTTCGTGCGCCACGAGCGTTGATAGGCCGCGCTGCGAGTGATCTCGCGGTGCAGCCATTTCATGTCGTAGCCATGTTCGATGAATGCGGCAGTTAAAGCGTCGAACAGTTCGGGATTGCTGGGCGGGTTGCCGAGATTCAGATCGTCGGCCGGCTCGACGATGCCTCGGCCGAAATAGTGCGCCCAAAACCGATTCACGAGCGCTCGCGCGAAGTACGGGTTGTCGCGCTTGCGGAGCCAATCCATCAGCGGCCGGCGCGGATCGTCCACTTTCGCCAGATCAATCTCGGCGTCACCGAGCAATTTGGGCTGGGCACCGTCCGGTTTCGCGTCGCGAGCGATAAAGACTTCCGGCCACGGGACCATCTTTCCCTCGGCGGCTAATCGCCAATACGTCTGCCGACGGATCGCGGCGGTGTTTAGCTTGTCGGGGACGCCGAGGTCCGCTCGCAGCTTGTCGTAGGCCGGTTTCGATTCCGGGCTGATGCCTCCCTTCACACGCTCAAAGATGGCGGCGAACTGCTTGAAGTCCTGCTGCGACCAGCGATCGAACGGGTGCTTGTGGCACTGAGCACAATCGAGCCGCACTCCCATGAACGTGTAGGCGAAGGCCAACGCCTTGTCGTCGGCCGTCGCCAGATTGCCGCGAAACCAGAAGTGCGGCATCGTGTCGCGAGCGGTGAAGTCCACCGGGTTCTTCGCCAGCACATACTGCGTCATCTGCAACGCGAAGTCCTCGTAAGCCTGATCGGGCCGGCGGCTGACGACGACGACCATGCCCTCAACGATCTTGTCGTACGGCTGGTTCTCGCGCACCTTGCGTTCGAGCCACGAACGCCATTGCTCGGTGACGATCGGGCCGAACTCCGTGTTGCCCAATTGCAGTGGGCCGTTGAGTCCCATGACATCGCAAAACTTGGTCGTCCACCACAGGGCATAGGCCGGCGTTTCGAGCAGCTCGTCGATCTTATTGGCTCGTTTGTCCGGCGATGCATCCGAAACGAAATCGCGCACCTGTTGCGGAGTCGGCAACGTCCCGGCGATGTCGAGACTCACGCGCCGCAGAAACTCCACGTCCGTGCAAACCTCCGAAGGCACGACGCCCAGCTTGCGGAGCTTGTTGACGATCAGTTCGTCGATCCGCGTCGGCGTGGCGACCGTCGGATACTTTTCGTCCACGCGATCGGTGACCGGCATCATCACCGGCGTCGAATCGACCGCGTTGTCGTAAGTCGCGACGATGTGCGTGTCCCCTTTTCCTTTCGATGTGACCAAACCGGTATCGCTCACTTCGGCAACATCGTCATCGTTGCTGCTGAAGCGTGTCAGACAGGTGACGTCCTCGCGCGTGCCGTCGCTCCAGACGGCGACGACTCGCATTGGAACCCGCTGACTGGCTTGTCGAAAAACCATCTCGTGCGGAGTGACTTCGATCCGCAACAACTGGCCCGCTTGCTCGGCGTCGTTTTTCGCTCCCCCCGCGATCCACGCCCGCAGCACGCGCGCTTCCCAGCCGTTCTTGTCGAATCGTTCGCCACCTTCGTGTTCATCGGCATTGGTCGGCTTGAGCAGAATCAAACTGTCGTTCGGCTGTTTCGGATTGACCCGCGCAGGATCTCCGGACAGCAGCGCTTGATGATCCTGCTCGAAGTCGTAGCCGAACATCGACAACCGAAATCCGCCGCGACCTTGAAACGATCCGTGACAGCTCCGCCCGTTGCATCCCAGCCGGCCGAGCAACGTGACAACATGCCGCTGAAAGTTGGGAGTCTCATGCAGCGTGCCCTCGGCTGAGTCCGTCGCAAACCGCTCGCTGAGCGGCGGCCGAACCGCGTCTTCCGACGCCGCGAACATCGGCATGCAGAACGCCAGGCAGATCAGCAGCGCGCCGAATTGGACTCGGCGCAGATGGCAAAACGCGTGTGACACGGGAAGTACTTGGGTAAGCGTTGGGTAAAGAACTTAATCGCAGAAACAGTTTATCGGTTTGATGTAGCCGAGTCGTTCCGCTTGATGTAGCCGAGTCGCTCCGCGACTCGGCGGCCGGGTCACGGAGTGCTCCGGCCACAAACTGCACACTTTGCGAAATGCCTCATTCCTCGATCTTCAAACCATCGGATTCAGCGATCGCGCGGGGAATGAGTAATTCGGCGGGGCACTTCGACCACAGACTGGGGACTGAATACAGCAGCGGGAACGCGAAGCCGTTACCGCTGATTTGGGCGAGTTGTCCGTCTTCGCTCGGTTCGAGCGTGATGCGGTGCGTGCCTCGGCGGTCGATGTCGATGGTGCGCGATTTGATCAAACCTTTCGCATTCACACCGCGATGCAGTTGAACTTGCTTGCGGCCGGCGCTTCTCCAGTTCTCCAGATCGAGCGACTTCGTTCCCTTGGGGATGTAGAGCCAGACCGGGTCTTGAGTCAGCCCGGTCAGTCGCGTGAAAAATGTCTGCGGCGGACGTGATGTGTGCTTGCCTTGTTCCACGTCGTAACCCAGGCTGGCGAGGTTTGCCAAGAATCCGCCGCGACCGACTTCGATGCGATACGTTCCGTCGCGCGACGCCGAATGCTGCACCTCCGCGACGTGACGCGGCTTGCCGTCGGGCGTGTTGGTGACGAGTTGCGAGGCTGCCGTCGTCGCCGTCACGTCCACCACCGAAGTCCACTGACGTTGAGCCGCATCCCACCACTCAATGCCGTAAGGCACATCCTTCGGGCCGTAGAACTGGAGTTGGTCCGTGTTTGCCGGCCAAGTGAATTTGAAGCCGATCGTCTCGCCCGCCTTAGCCATCGTGAGAAACGGATACGGCTCGACCTGAGCACTGTTGTATTGCAGCGGCTTGCCGGTCGTGAGCGATTGAAAATCGGCGACGCGCACCAAGTCGTTCAAGTCGATGTCGCGGCCTTTGCGACCATCGGACAGCACCGCGTCGGCGAAGAGCGAGACTTCGAGCTCCGGCCAATGCTCGTGCATCCGCTGCCACCACGCGGCGGTCTCTTCCGGCGTGTAATGAGCCGGGCCGCGACGCAGCGATTCCGGGACAACGGTTTCCAGCCGAAAGTTCTCGTTGCCATTCGTCCGTTTGACCGCCATGTGCATCGCGGTCATGTACGACATCTGCCCCTTCCACAGAAATTCGAGCAACTCCGGCGAGTCCCGCTTCGCACGCTCGGTGTCGAGCAGGTAGTACCAGTACCAATACTGCTTCACGTCATCGAGCCGCCGTTTCGCATCCGGTTCGGCGGCCGGATCAATCCGCGCGTCGGCCACGTCGATCAACCGGATCGCCTTCGCCCAGGTGCCGGGAGCGTTCGCGGAATAATTCTCAACGAGCATGAAGTCATAGTACGTCTTCATCTCGCGCCAGCCGCTGCCGAACGAGCGTTGCAGCCAGCGGTCGCGGATCGCGTCGAGCTGCTCGGCCGTCAGCCGCGAGTTCCACAAAACTTTGCTCATCAGGTAGTACGCCAGCCCGTACTTGCCGAAATTGAAATCGGTCTCGAAATTCATCGCCCGCATACCGCCGTCGTAGGCACCGCGCAAGTCAGCCACGATGCGAGCGGGAGCCGCGCTCCAGCGTGCCGGAAGCCCATCCAGCGTGTGATCGGCGTAGTACGCGATGCTGGGAATGCGGTAATCGCCCGACGGTTCGCGCGGCAGCATCTTCTGAAACGCCGCTGCCATGTCGTGGTGCGACGCGAACTGTTTCCACTCCCCCAGTCCGCGATGCTTGGGATACCCGGCAATCATCACCCGGATGCGTGGATCGAGATTGATGTGCGGCGGGATGTCGTGCAGGGCATAGCTGTAGCAACTGCACCGCACGAGTTCCTTCTTCGACCGGCCGCTCTTCGTGACCTGTTCGGCGGACGGCAGCGATTCAATCCAGCCGTCGAACTCGCGCAGCAACCAATTGTTGAACGCGAACACGACATCCGCCGGAGTCGCCGGATCCCATTTTTCGACCGGCTGGTCGATGCCGCGATAGCCGTGCAAGACATACGGCTTCGGCCAATTGACCCCCGCCGCGCGCAGCGATTCGGGATACCAATTTCGATACTGCGGGCGCAGCCACTCGTTGATGTTTTGATAGCCGGCTCCGTCTTCCGGTTCCGTCCCGAAGACGAAGACCTCGCCCGGCAGTTCGTCGAAGTGCTTGGCCGCGCGGCGTTTCATCTCGTCCAGCACGATGCCGCGAACGAACGGCGTCGAGACATCCGCGATGACGTTCAGGCCGATCAGCTTCTGTTCGGCCCACGTCTTGCCGTTCGACACGAAGACTCGTCCATGTCCCGGCTGACCCTTCGCATCCGTGTTGATCCACAAGTGCGACGCATTCGACTCGTCGGCCGCCGGACGTTCGGCATCCAGGCCGAGATGATTCTGCGCCGTCAGGAAACCCTCGGTCGAACCGGTTCGCAACAACTCCTCGACGATCTTGCGATGATGCTGATACATCGCATGACCGGGAAACGCCGCCATTGAGTGCCCGTGATTGCGAATGCCAATCGCCCAACGCGTGTAGCTGTCCGTCACCGATTCGTCGCGCGGGTTGGACAGGCTCAGTCTCTGCGTCGGCCCGGTCATGATCGTGCCGACGCCCCGTTGCTGCCCGCTCGTGGGTGTGATCTGTCGCAGATAAAAACCCGCCCGATCCGCCAGCTCGACGTCAAACACCAGCCGCTGGCGATCCGTCGGCACATGAATCCAATTCGGCCCCATGCCGAGCACTTCGTAGCCGACGGTCTCCAACAGCGCCGGCATCGCCGCGCTCAACCCATCCACGGTGTTGGCGATGATGACTAACCGCTCCGGCTCGCTGCGAAGAAAAAACGCCTCGCGGTCGTTGTAGGCATCGGAGCCGTCGTTGCACAGCGCGCGTCGCACGGCCGGATCGTCACGCAATTCTGCGGGCGCGTTCTCGAAAAGCGTGATCACAATGCCGCGTTTCAGATCGTCAGCACTGCGAACCTCCAGAGAGACGCCGGTCATTCGTCGGATGCCTTCTTGCAAGAAGAGCACAGCGTCGCGCAGCCTCGCTTCGGGCGAATTGAACAACACGCGCGGTTTCGTGATCGCCGCCCAATCGAACCCGGTGCCACGTGCCGCATCGAATTGCAGCATGATCGCGGACTGCTCGTTCCGAGCCGGGTCAACCACCAAGTACGGAGCAGCGATCGTCGTTCGCGTGAGCTGCGGCAAGAGCACACAACTCAGCAGGCACGAGACGACCCACCGACAACGAGGTCGTGTTTTCATGAGAACTCTCACTTTTGTCGCACAAACTTTGGGGGCACGCTTGCCGATGATGTCGCCGAAGTGAGAATCTCGCCACTCGTCGGCACGAACCAAAAGTCGTAATCCTCCGAAACATCAAACTTGCTCCAGGGTCGAAGCCCACCGACGTTGGCGGGCAATTGAGCTTCAATAAGCAAAGACTTCCAATGATCCGCTGCCTGACGATTCTATGGGTCGCATTCCATTGGGCGAGCACGCCAGTGCCGGCCGCCGACCAGCCGGTGAAGGTGTTCATTCTCGCCGGGCAATCGAACATGGAAGGCCAGGGCTTCATCGCGGCGGAACCGAAACGGAACGGCGGCAAAGGGAGCCTGGAGTTTCTGGTCAAGGAGCCTTCCACGGCGGCTCGGTTCGCTCATCTCGTCAGTCAAAACGGCGCTTGGCGAGTGCGCGACGATGTCTGGATTTCGTATCTCGACCGCAACGGGCCGCTCACGATTGGATTCGGCGCGCGGAAGGAAATGATCGGGCCGGAACTCGGATTCGGTTGGGTGATGGGCCAGGCGTTCGAGCAACCGGTACTGCTCATCAAGTGTGCGTGGGGCGGCAAAAGTCTTGCGGTTGATTTTCGTCCGCCGAGTTCGGGCAAGGTTCCGTATTCGCTCGGCGAGAAACAGGACGCCGCGATCGCCACGGACCCTGACATCGTCGGCAAGTTCTATCGTGAGACGCAGTCGCTCACGAAAGCCGCGCTCGGCAAGGTGAAGGAACTCGTGCCCGGTTCTGGCGGACGCTACGAAGTCGCCGGCTTCGGCTGGCATCAAGGCTGGAACGATCGCATCAACGACAAGTTCAACGCCGAGTACGAATCGAACCTGGCGAACTTCATCCGCGACATCCGCCGAGACCTCGGCGTCCCCGCGCTGCCGTTCGTGATCGCCGAGACCGGCATGAGCGGCCCGGAAGAAAAACATCCGCGAGCACTCTCGCTGATGAAAGCTCAAGCCGCCGTGGCCGAGCATCCCGAATTCAAAGGTAACGTCGCCTTCGTCGGCACGAAGTCGTTCTGGCGTCCACAGTCGGAATCACCCAGCGGCCAAGGCTATCACTGGAACACCAACGCCGAGACCTATTACCTCATCGGCGAAGCAATGGGCCAGGCCATGCAACGGCTCACCGTGGCGATGAAGCCGTGACGACCGACGATAAGATGACCGACGCAGCGGTGTGGGAAGACAAACCCATTCGCCGCAGCGACCCCATTCCAGAATCAGCGAGACAATCAGATGCTCAACACTTGGCTTCGCACCTTGCTGACCGTGCTTCTGGTGCTCAGCGGCCATCTGGCACCGGCGGCCGATCGACCGAATCTGATTTGGATCATGGCAGACGATCTGGGCTACGGCGATTTGGGCTGCTACGGCCAGAAGGTGATCACGACTCCGCACCTCGATCGCATGGCCAAGGAGGGTTTGCGGTTCACGCAGTTCTATGCCGGAGCGACGGTCTGCGCGCCCTCACGCAGCGTTCTGATGACCGGAAAGCATCACGGACACACGCGAGTGCGCGGCAATGCGGGGCCGATGAATCCGATCGCTCAGGCGTTGCGACCTGACGACATCACGGTCGCCAAGGCTTTGCAGCAAGCCGGTTATCACACGGCACTCATCGGCAAGTGGGGCTTGGGTGACAGCGGCGCGGCGGAAAGCGGGTTGCCTCGCAAGCACGGCTTCGATCAGTTCTTTGGCTATCTCAACCAACGGCACGCGCACAATCACTTCCCGGACTTTCTCTGGCGCAACGAGGACCGTGTCACGCTGCCGAATGTCGTGACTCCCGTTGGCGGCGACGGCGCGGGCTACGCGACAAAGGCGGTGCAATTCGCCGACGATCTGTTCGCGGACGAAGCCGTCAAGTTCGTGGCCGAGAACCAGTCGCGGCCGTTCTTTCTGTACTGGAGCATGGTTATCCCGCACGCCAACAACGAACGGACTCGCGAGCTGAAGAACGGCGCGCACGTTCCCGACTTCGGCCCGTATGCCGACAAAGACTGGCCCGATCCCGACAAGGGACAGGCGGCGATGATCTCGCGACTCGACGGTTATGCCGGCCGGATGCTCGCGGCACTGCGCCAGCAAGGTCTCGCGGAGAACACGCTCGTGATCTTCACCAGCGACAACGGCCCGCACAACGAGAGCAATCACAACCTCGCGCGGTTCAATCCGTCCGGGCCGTTGTCGGGCATCAAACGCAGCCTGACCGACGGAGGTATCCGCGTCCCGATGATTGCTTGGTGGCCCGGCAAAGTGCCGGCCGGGATCGAGACGGATCACGTCGCCTATTTCGGCGACTGGATGGCCACTGCCGCAGAACTTGCCAAGACGAAGACTCCCGACGGATGCGACTCGATCAGTTTCGTTCCAACGCTGCTCGGCAAGCCCGACTCACAACCGAAGCACGAGTTCCTCTACTGGGAGTTTCACGAAGGAGGCTTCAAGCAGGCCGCTTTGTATCAGGGCCGCTGGAAGGGCATCCGCAGCGGCGGTCCCGACGCGCCCGTCGCTCTGTACGATCAGCAGGCCGACATCGCCGAGAAAGCCAACGTCGCGGCACAGCATCCCGACATTGCCGCCAAGCTCGACAAATATCTGAGGCAGGCCCGCAGTGACTCCCCGGACTGGGAACCCCACTGGTCCGCTGCGAAGAAGTCCAAATGATGCTTCTCCGCTCATTCCGCGATGCAGGCCGCGACCGCACACTGTTGCCGAAAAACAATTCTCGACTTTCTACCCGACTCGGAAGTTCACACCATGAAACTCTTCGTCTCGCTTGTCGCGATCCTGGCGATCCTTTGCGGCCATTCCATCGCCGCCGAGACTCGCCCCAACATCATCCTGCTGATGGGCGACGACCACGGCTGGGAGGAGACCGGCTACAACGGTCATCCGCATGTCAAAACGCCGGTGCTCGATGAGATCGCCGCCACCGGATTGCGGTTCCACCATTTCTACGCCGCGCATCCGAGTTGCTCGCCGACGCGCGCGAGCTTTCTCACCGGACGTCATCCCAACCGGATGGGGACGTTCGCGCCCGGTTGGTCATTCCGACCGGAGGAAATCACGATCGCGCACATTCTCAACAAGGCCGGCTATCGCTGCGGACACTTTGGGAAATGGCATGTCGGCGCGGTGAAAAAGGAGTCGCCGGTGAGTCCCGGAGCGATGGGCTTTCACGAGTGGGTCTCGCACGACAATTTCTTTGAACTGAATCCGTCGTTGTCGCGCAATGGCGGCCCGCCCGAAGTTTTCAAAGGCGAAAGCTCCGAGATTGTCGTCCACGAAGCGATGCGCTTCATCGACGGCACCAAGAAAGAGGGCCAGCCGTTCTTCACCGTTGTTTGGTTTGGCTCGCCGCATGAACCGTACAGCGGCCTGCCCGCCGATCTCGCGCTCTACGACAATTTGCCCGCGAAGTACGCGAAGAAGGTCAGCCTGACGTCGAACGAAACTGGCGGGCCAACCACTCGGCCGCAAGGCGAAGTGTTGCGTGAGCGTTACGCCGAGATCACCGCGATGGATCGGGCGATCGGCCAGTTGCGAAAACACCTCGCGGCGACGGGACTGCGGCAGGACACGCTGCTCTTCTACTGCGGTGACAACGGCACGTCGGCCGATGCCGCGTTGGGCGTGCCGCATCGCGGCGTCAAAGGGCAAGTCTATGAAGGGGGCACGCTCGTCCCCGGTCTGATTGAATGGCCGGCGCGAATTCCGAAGCCGCGAACGAGCACCATCCGCGCCAGCACCAGCGATCTGTTGCCCACGCTCAGTACACTCGTCGGTCAACCGTTGCCGAACCGTCCGCTGGATGGCGTCGATCTCACCGCCGCACTGGATGGCAAGATGACCGAACGCCCCAATCCGCTCTTCTTCTGGGAGTTCAACACGGGCAGTCTCGCGCGATCCAAGCCGGAACCCTGGATTGATCCCGAACTCCAAAAAGGGACGACGCCACTCGTGAAGCTGATGAGCGGCAAAGCCACGCGCGACTTCACCAACTTCCGACATCCTGCGATCACCGACGACGACTACCTCGGCCCCCGCGCCATCATTGACGGTCGCTACAAGCTGGTCATCCACGAGCCAAAGAGCGGCGAGGCCAAACGCGAACTCTTCGACCTCCACGGCGATCCCGCCGAGAAAGCCAACCTTCTCGCGCAGCAGCCCGCGGTCGCCCAACAACTCCAAACCCGACTCACCGAATGGCAGCAGTCCGTCCTACGCAGCCTCACCGGTGCGGATTACAAGAAGTGAATCGACTCATGAAAAAATCGCTCATCGTTTGGCTTGTGCTCTGTGCCCTTTCCTCTTGGCTCCACGCGGCGCAGCCAAACATCGTCATCATTTTCGCCGATGATCTCGGCTACGGTGATCTCGGTTGCTACGGCTCACCGACGATTCGCACGCCGCACCTCGATCGGATGGCGGCGGAGGGGCTGCGGTTCACAGACTTCTATTCGGCGGCGGAGGTTTGCTCTCCCAGCCGCGCGGCGTTGTTAACGGGGCGATATCCGATTCGCAGCGGCATGTGTGGAAACCGCCGCGTACTGTTCCCGAACTCGAAAGGGGGACTGCCGCCGAAAGAAGTCACCATCGCCGAAGCGCTGCGCGAGACAGGCTACGCCACCGCGCACATCGGCAAATGGCATCTCGGCATTCATGCAGGCTCGCGCCCAGTCGATCAGGGCTTTCAGCGGAGCTTCGGCCTGCCGTACTCGAACGACATGGACGCTCGCGCCGGATTGCCGAAGGGCGCGACTGGTTCGCCGAACCCAGCGCACGACGGCTGGAACGTGCCGCTGATTCGCGAGGGCAAAGTGATCGAACAACCGGCCAATCAGACGACGCTCACGAAGCGTTACACGGAAGAAGCGGTGACGTTCATTCGCGAGCAAAAAGACAAACCGTTCTTTCTGTATTTCGCTCACACCTTTCCGCATGTGCCGATGTTTGCGTCGCCCGCGTTCCAGGGGAAAAGCCGCGCGGGCATCTATGGTGACGCGGTCGAGGAACTCGATTGGAGCGTCGGCCAAGTGCTCGACACGCTGCGTCGCGAAGGGCTTGCCGAACGGACGCTTGTCGTCTTCACCAGCGACAACGGCCCGTGGCTCATCATGGGCGATCAAGGGGGCAGCGCTGGTCTGCTGCGCGACGGTAAGGGAAGCACATGGGAAGGGGGCATGCGCGTCCCCGGCATCGCGTGGATGCCGGGTCGCATCCAGCCGAGCGTGACGAATGAAGTCTTCAGCACGATGGACCTCTTCACGACCGCGCTGGCACTCGGCGGCGCGTCATTGCCGAAGGACGTGACGCTCGACGGCCGCGACCTCGCGCCGTTGCTGTTCGAGTCCAAATCGCTGCCGCAAGGACCGTATTTTTACTATCGCGGCGACCAGCTTTTTGCCTGTCGGCTGGGCGAATGGAAAGCCCACTTTCAAACCCAAACCGGATACGGCCAGCCCAAAGCGGACGCACACGATCCGCCGTTGCTGTTCCACCTCGGCCGCGACCCGTCCGAAAAACGAAACGTCGCCGCCGAACATGCCGATGTGCTCGCCAAGATTCAACAAGCCGTGAAGGCGCATCAAGCCGGTGTCGTACCCGGCGAGCCGCAGTTGCAATAGGCACGTCATGGCGTCATGTGTCGGCAGTCATTCCGCGTAGCTCGACTGATGGAGTCGCAGCGATGAAGAGAACGGTGTTTCGAAT
Source organism: Candidatus Kuenenia stuttgartensis (assembly GCA_945904015.1). GTDB lineage: Bacteria > Planctomycetota > Planctomycetia > Planctomycetales > Planctomycetaceae > SXKJ01. The sequence goes on from CAMDPK010000130.1 coordinate 18,256, forward strand.
CAGACTGTTGATCACGTTCAAGTACCCGGAGCTGTTTTGCTCGGCGGCTCCGATGGGGGGCGGGCATCAGCACGAGAAGCACGCGGCCCAGAACGAAGGCCGCGAAACCAGCGGCATCCAGTTCGAGCCGGGCAACAACAGCTACGACCTCGCCCGCGATTACACGAAACGGATGAAAGACGCTCCGCTGCGCATCCTGGTGGCATTCGATAAGAAGGATTTCAACTACAAAGCCAACCGCATTCATCGGCCAGCAGCACCTTTTCGATGTCCGATCGTTTCGGTTCAGCCATCCGCAGTTCGTCGAGAATGCGCTGCTTCGCCCGCTCGCGAGACTTTCGCTGCATGTCATTCGACTTCGAGACCTCCTGCCGATTCTTTCGGGAGCGTTTCAGATCGCGTGCTAATTCCACGCGAATCACGTCCGGCTTGCCGAGTTTTCGAATCAGCTCGTTCACGACTTTGCGCACTTCCGTCAGAGCACGACAAACAGCAGGGTTCCGAAGCTCCGACACCGACTTCAACACTGGCGGCACGAGGTCTTGGACCGCAGTGGTCTTGTGCGTGCCGTAGCCAGCGGCTTCGCGAGCTTCCATGTACGACTTGCCGGCCTGCGGGTCTTTGCTCGATGGTTGGCGCAGTTGCTCGACCAGCTTCATCAACGCGCGCTTCGAGTGCCGAGCATAGCCCGGTTCCAACTGTTTCTCGGCCAGGTTCGTGGCCACGTCTGGCGAGAGTTTCCACGCCCGCATCGCTCGCCGCGCGAGTGCCTTTGCGTCCTGAAAGTGCAGCACGTCGTAAACGATTTGCTCGCGCTCGGTCTCGGTGAATTGGTCCCATGCCGTGCCGAGAATCGGTCGCAGTCGATTGGTCGTGCGGTCGCCAACGAGCTTGTCGTCGCCCCCTTCTTCCTGAGTGAACTTCGCTGCACGGTCGCAGCCAAGCAGCTTGCGAGCCGCTGCGAAACTCAACGACTGTTGCTGACTTAGTGCGTCGATCAGTTTTTGTTGTTCATCCGATTCCAGAAACCGCGTAGCTCCGTTGGCCTCGCGCAGAACTAGGTGATTGACCTGTTGCCGAATGCGAAATTCCTGCGCAATCGGCAGTGCCTGAGCACATCTCCGCCGCTTCGGTTCCAAGTCGCACTTGCCGACGAGTCCCCTCTGTGACTTCAGCTTTCGTTGGAAGAACATCGCCCGGTGAATCGCTCGTTTCGCATCAGCCGTCAATTCGGGATGATGTTTCGCTTGCTCCGCCCACAATCGCTCGAACTCATCGAGATACATCTCTCGTCCGGTCCAACGCTGACGGATGCGGTGCTCCAGCGGGTCCAGCGTCGCGAAGTATTGGCCGAGCGTTCGCCCCGCCATTTCTTGTTGCACCCGTGTGATCGACTCTTTGACCTTGAGTACGTCTTCCTTCCCCGAAGCCGCATCGTTCGGCTGTGCTCCAGCCGCGAGTTGTTGCGCGGCCGCCGATTCTTTGGCCGAGGCTTTCTTCTTCGACGGCCTCTTCGGCTGCTCATCGTCCGTCGCACCTTCCGATTGCTGATCCGTCTTGCGATTGCTGCGATAGCCACGCCGCTGCCCCAGGTGAAACAACGCGCGGCCGAACTCGTGAAGCGTCAGCGGCTCAGTGACTCCCTTCGCTCGCAACAAATACGGCAGCAATTGCGCCGCTCGGACATCGTTCTCCGGGACGTGCTTCGCTTCGAGTTCAGCGTCGAGCTGCTTCAACCGCTCATGCCGCGCCGGCGAAGACCAATCACACTCCGGCAACAATCCGTACCGCTGCAATTCAACAAACACGCGCCGCAACCGATTCGCTCTTCGGCACAATTGCCGCCGCTGCAATCTCGCCATCCTGCGACCGGCGGCTCGCGAGGCGTCTTTGCCCCGCTCGATGTCACCCTCGACTCCGGCTTCAAAACAACGAACACCGGCGAGTCGTCGCCTCACCGTCCTTCCGTTTCGTGTCTCAATCAACGCCCAATCAATCGACGCCGTGCCGATGTCGAGTCCCAAGATGTACGGGAACCTCTCGTCGGCGATAGACCCTCGGAGGGTGGCGATCTCGCGCGCTTTCGACATGACAGCGACTCCTTGACGGCACAACGGGTGACTGTTCAAATCATTCTTGTTGTATCCGAGCGGCGATTGCCTTCAAGTCACAGTAAGTGTGAAAGCTTTGGCTTTCGCGCGACAGGTTCAACCCTTTGGCACCCCGCGCCGAGTTCTTCTCGGCCGGGGTGCTTTTTTATTTCACGCCGAAAAGTGACACCGTCAATCAATGAAGCCGGCTACACGTCTAAATCTTTGACCTCGTGCGCGTGTCACTCGATGAATTCGCGGTCGTATGACACGCTCTCATTCATCGAAGGGCTTGTACTGGAGCGCGTCCTTTTCAAAGCTTCAGGGCGCGCCACCCATCTTGTCTTTACTGACCTGTGATGGTGGCCGACACGACAACGGACCAAGAACCGGGTTCACCTTTGGTGTTTTTCCAAGTAAGGCCAGTTGTCGGCGGTTTCGCCGGGCAAACCTTCGCAGGCATCCCGGTTGAAATCATCTGGGTGAAGAGCGCGCCACATGATTTTTGGGACAACAACTTTGTCCCAAACCAATCAATGGTGTTGGACACAGTATGTGTCACACACATTACTACCGGATAATAACTTATGTCGTCGTGGGACATAGTTCTTGTCACAGTTGGGACACAGTTCCTGGCCCGCAGACCGGTTTGGGACACAGTTCTTGGCACACACGCGAAGCTATGCGCAGTTGATTTCGAGTTTGCCGACGTGGTCTGCTCAACGTCGAACCCCGTAAATCGTATTTCGAATCTCCGCACCAACGATTTGAGCGTAGTTGGTCGCATGCACGACGTCGTCTAACAGATGCTCCGGGTTGCGGAATTGGATGGTGCGGTTGTGGCGGTCGTAGTCTTGGTACTCATTCAGGAATTCGTCCAAGAACGACCCACAGTCTGAGGCTTTCGGAAACTTGATTGTCTTGATCTTGATTCGAGTGAAGAGCAATCCCAAGGTCGCAGAACGATCGACTGCCCATTTCCTCAGCACGCCATCGAGGTATGGCTTGGACTCGGTGGGCGCGTAGAAGATGGAGAAAAGTCGGTCATTGAACTGGAGTTTGTCGAAGAGACAGCGATTGAGCACATGGCCGTTGCCGCCGCCGTCCGCGGCAATGCCGCAGACTCGAAATGCACGGCACTTCTTCGCAACTTCCGACACGACGTACTGACTGTCTTCATTGGCGTGGAAACGATCAAACCGGCAGACTTGGAACTCCTTTTCTTCTCGCATGTACCCGATCACCAAGACCGTGGCCGAATTCGCTCCGCCTCCCCAATCAATTCCGGCAACGAGTTGATGTTGTCCCTCGCGTGGCACATCTTCCAACTTGATCGCCATACGGCGTTGGATGCAGCAAGCCTCAACTTCTTCCCGCGTGACGATCCGGTCCCCCAACACGGTCGGCAGGCCCAAGCACTCGTTGCGAAACTGAATTGCGCTATAGGAGGCTTGCTTCGCAAGAAGTTCTTCGTACGCGACCCACGGAACTAAGAAGTGGCTGATGCAAAATCCCCGGCCCCACGTCGATTCCGGATTCCGGGGAACCCAGAGACCATTTTGAATCTCCAGTCTGGTGCCACACTTTGAACAGATGGGGCCCTGCGGCCCCATGACGTTTTCGTCGAGATGGACTTGTTCAGAGCATTGGCTACATGGCACCAGCCACTCGCAAGCAGTTGACAGGCGAAACGTGGCGTCGAGGTGGTTTTCGACTCCCTTAGGTGTCCCGGTCAGAATGATTTGCTTTCGTGTTGAGTGCGAAAGTGTTTCCATCAGCACAGGCAAATTCCCAGACGCTGCGTCCTGGAATTCATCGATCAACAGAACGTCGGCCGATATGCCCCGAGCCGCATCTGCCGAGTTGAAGGCCGAGCGCACATAGACTCGTGATCCATTCGCAAAAACAAGCTTCCGGCCTGACAATCGAGCTTTTTTGCTTCCGATCAAGACCCGTCGGACAAATGGGCTATCTTGAATCGCTGGAATCAATCGATCCGAGACTATGAAGTCAGCCTGCTCCTCACGCGGACAACAGATCAGAATCTTGATTCCACGAAATTTGACAGACAGATAGATGATGATATTCACCAACATCGTCGACTTTTCGACCTGTCTGCCGCAGCGAAGAACCAAGTTCCTCTCGGCGGCGGCATACACCTCCGGCAAGTAGGGACGACCAGCAAAGCTGATCAACTCCTCGCCCAAGAAAATGAAGCGCTCGGCGAACTTAAGCAGCTTCACTTTCATCCCCTTCGATTTCTTTCAAGATCTCTTCGATCTGTTCCGGCGGCAGGATTGCTGCGAAGTTGTTGATGAGCTTCGGATTCTTACGGACCTGCTCGACCAGATCCGTTTGACCAGTCACCGGAGCACTCTTG
>CAMDPK010000131.1 GCA_945904015.1 Candidatus Kuenenia stuttgartensis
TGATTGCTCGGTCAGCCAAACGCCACAAGACCCATCTCGGCAGCGTCGAGGCAGAACTCGATGAGGTCGCTCCGAGAGGTGGACCGATCGAGACGCTTCCAATCCGTCAGCGTGAATGGACCGTGGGAGGCCAAGGTCTCAACGAAATCTTTGCCGGTGTCCTCGAACGCCGACGTGCGAATCTGTTGTCCGTTCGCGAAGAACAGCACGTCGGCAGGTGACGTGGCTTCCTCGTCGAGCAGCACGTTGGTCTGAAACGTCGCCCACGTCCGAATCGGGTTGAGGTGGATGCGCAGGTTCTGATTCGTGTGCAGATCAGCCGTCAGTCGATCCGTCAGGCTGCGGAGTTCTTGGAAGCGGACGTGCCCCAATCGATTTGTGCGGGCGACGTTTTCGACTTCGTGACGGGCCAGTTGGCAAGCGATGTGGTCCTGCTGCTCCGGCGACGTCACATGAGCCAGCTTCAGCCAGCGCAAGAAGCGATCACCGTCCGAGCAACCCGTGTCGTAAGCCGCCAGCGGCACTTCGAGAATGTAATCGGACACGAGTTCGTCCAAATTGTCGAAGGCCGCTTTGAGAAGTTCGACCTGATCGAGCACCTTGCCAATTCGCTTGTCGAGGTTTCCGTCGGTGAACAGCTTCACGTGCTCGACTGTCATGCCGTCTGCCAGGAATGGCCGCACGTCCTCGGCATATCCCAATGCCATCGTTTGTGCGCACCGCTGAATTTGGTCGCGGTAGTCAGTCGAGTTCAGGGCCAGCGTGGTCATGTCAGACGGCTTCGGGCTTGGAGTTTCGTAAGTAGTTCGGACGCCTACGTCCGAACCGATGGCCGACCGGACGTAGGCGTCCGGTCTACTGGCCCTCCAGGGAGAAGTGTGGTTGCCCGTTTGCGCAGGACACCGTCACCGGCCTTCCCAACAATCGATGACAACATCCAACAGACTTCCACACTCCGCCCCGGAGAACCAGGAGACGATTTCAGATCTCAAATTCGGACTACCGAGGACAACAGACTTCTTCGGCGATGGCGCGGACTTGGCGAATCTCACGCCGCCATCCGCGTTCGTCTGGGTAGTTTTGGTCCCGTTCCAAAAAGACGGCGTCGATCTTTCGGCGGCCCTGGTCGAGCGCGTGGCGGTACAGATTCCACACCGGTTCTGGGATCGGTTCCGAGTGGCTGTCGATGTACATGCCTGCCTGTTCGTCGAAGAAACCACCGGCCAGATGCAGTTGAACTCGGTCAGCCGCCGGCATGACTTCGGCGATGAATTCATACGGGTCGAAGCCGAAGTTGACCGCGTTGGCGAACACGTTGGTCACGTCGAGCAGCCAGCCGCAGCCAGTGTTCCGCAGCACTCGCTGCAGGAACTCAGCCTCGGTCATCGTGCCGTCGAAGCGAAAAAGGTAGGCGATGTTCTCGATGTAGAACCGCCGGTCGCGGCGCGCAAAAAACGTTTGCACGAGGTCGATATTTCGGCAGGTCGCCTCGAGGGCTGCGGCCGTGAACGGCGGCGGAGCGAAGTGCCCCATCTCGACACCGTTGTGAGCGTCGCGAGTGAATCCCAAGTGATCGCTGATCGACTCGGCATCGTTTTCTTCGGCGATGGCCAGCAGTGTGTCGAGGTAGTTGTGTCCGGGAGCATCCGGGCTGGCGACCGACAGCTTCAACGCGTGAATCCCGACGTGCTCGAATTCCTGCTCGCCGAGATAACGGTCGATGCGCAGCGGTTCGTCGGCTCGTTCAAAAGTGATCTCGACCGCGTTGATCGCGGGGTCGTTCAGGATGTAGCGATTCTGCTCGCGCAGAGCGTAGCCGATCCCCGGCGCAGCGAAGCGTTCCGATGTCGTTGACGGAGCAATGTCGAGTGTGGCGAGGGACATGGCGGATTCCTTCCAATCGTCTGCGTCCAAAAATCAAACGGCGAGCGGCCAGCAGAGCTGGCTGATGCGGCAATGGGGAGCCAATGCGATTGCGAACTCACGCATCAGAGGTCGGACAACCTCGGCTCGCCGGAGGTCCAGCAGTTACCGTCCGCAACGGCAGCAGCGGCAACAGCGATGCCGCTCGGCCGACTTCTTGAGGGAGTCGTCCGTTCGCAACGCGGTCAGTTCGCGAACCGCCTTCTTGGTCTTCGACGAGGTCGTCATGGCTTGCATCCTTTTGAGCCTAGAAGTTCCCGGAACGCGCCAAGTCCAGTGATTGCATCAGCGGGACCATCCCGTCTGTCTGGTTGACTCACGTCCGGTTGGAGTCCAATAGATCGCAGTCGGAGTGCCAATTGATGGGAATCTGGTTCGGCCGCGAATCAGGTTGAAGCAAGCCACGAATCGCCGAGCATTTCGGCATTTCGAAGTCGAGGACGAATCCGCCGTCCTTTCAATGGCCGTCGTCAAGATGGCCACAACCGTGGTCCGGCTGATGGCGAAGCCCGCCGCAGGTGCATTCGCCAGAGTGCGGCTTTGGTCGCCGCGTGAGGTTGGGCAAACGGATCAGCCGGTGATTCAATGTCTGCTTCACTTCCCCCATTCCGTTCGGTTCGAATCGCTGTTCACAATTTTTCGAAAATGCGCGCAAGACCGACGGCCGCACAGGCTCTAGGAAGAGAGGTGCCTTCATGGTTCCTGAGTTGCCGGGTGACGGACGGTTGGATCAGTTTCGGTCGTACTTGAAGTTTCTGGCTCGGGTGCAGTTGGGCCCGCGGCTGCGGAGCAAGGTGGACGATTCGGACCTGGTGCAGCAGACGTTGTTGGCGGCGCATCGTGCGATCGGGGAATTTCGCGGGACAACGCCTGAAGAAATGGCCGCGTGGCTGCGGCAGATTCTGGCTCGCAACTTGACTCATGCGGTGCGTGACGCGCATCGCGAAAAACGAGACCTCAAACGTGAACAGTCTCTGGAAGCGATGCTGTCGGAATCGTCATCGCGTCTGGAAGGATGGTTGGCGGATGAGCGGTCTTCGCCCAGCCAGCGTGCTCAGCGGAATGAGCACATGCTGCGCGTGGCGAACGCTCTGGAGGAATTGCCGGCCGCTCAGCGAGATGCGATTGCGTTGCACTTTTGGCAAGGTTTGTCTCCAACCGAGATCGCGACCCATCTCGATCGCACACCGGCGGCCGTGGCAGGACTGTTGCTGCGAGGACTCAAGAAACTGCGAAGCGTGCTTGCTGACAGGGAATAGACGATGCCTGACGTGCATGCACCGAAATGTCGATAAGGTGGAGCTCGACGATTGACGGCGGCAGCGGCTCAAGCCGGAGGCTTGGCAGCAATTAGCCGGAGGCTGAGCGCAGCGACGCCCCCGGATCGAGAAACCGGAGTTGATTCGACCCCAGCGGGGTCGCAGCCAGATTGGCTGGCATCCCGCTGGGATGCAAACTCACAAAAATGTCCAAACCGGGGGTATCGTCCGCTGCGGCGGACTCAACCCCCGGCTAATTGCTGAAAACCTTCCGGGTTGAAGACAAACGGCAATCCTTTTGGATTCTCCACCCACATTTCCGAGGCACGCACATGACTGACCCAGCAACGAACGATGCTTCTCAGAACGAGCGGCTGGATGAAATCATCGCTGCGTATCTCGATTCCGAACGGTCCGGTCAGTGGCTCGACCGTCAGCGATTGCTGGCGGAGAATTCCGACCTGGCAGACGAATTGCGGTCGTTCTTCGCCGACCATGATCGGATGAAAGCGGTCGCCGAACCGTTGCGAGTCGCCGACACACCGAAGAGCGAATCAACGGCTGACGAGGCCACGCTGATCACTCACTGTGATCCCGCATCGGCGGCCGATGAATCGAGCCTTCCGCCGACGGAGCCGTATGCGTTGGCTGGTCAAATTGGGAAAAGCTCCTCGCCACGTCCGGGCAGCGTCGTCCGTTATTTCGGCGACTACGAGTTGCTGTCCGAGATCGCTCGCGGCGGAATGGGAGTGGTTTACAAGGCTCGGCAGGTGAAGCTGAATCGCGTGGTCGCGATGAAGATGATTCTGGCTGGGCAATTGGCGTCGCAGGAGGACGTGCGGCGGTTCTACGTCGAGGCCGAGGCGGCCGCGAAGCTCAGTCATCCGAACATCGTGCCGATCTTCGAGGTCGGTGAGCACGAGCAGCAGCATTATTTTTCGATGGCCTTTGTGGATGGCCAGAGCTTGGCTCACCGCATCGCTCAAGGCGTGGTCGAACCGCGCGAGGCGGCGCGGTTAGTGAACGACGTGGCCGGCGCGATCGCCTATGCGCACATCGAGGGAGTGATTCACCGCGATCTCAAGCCTGGCAATATCCTGATCGACAAAGACGGCACTCCGCGAGTCACCGACTTCGGTCTCGCCAAACGTGTCACCGGCGAAGCGAGCGGCCTGACCGTCACCGGGCAGATCCTCGGCACGCCGAGCTACATGCCGCCGGAGCAAGCGCGCGGCGAATCGGCGGAGGTCTCGTATCTCTCGGACGTGTACTCGTTGGGCGCGGTGTTGTATTGCCTGGTCACCGGCCGTCCGCCGTTTCAAGCCTCGAACGCGGTGGACACGCTCGTGCAAGTCCTGAGTCGCGAGCCGGTCTCGCCCCGTCAATTGAACGCGAGCGTGCCGCTCGATTTGGAAACGATCATTCTCAAGTGCCTCGAAAAGAAACCATCACAGCGATACGCCTCAGCGCAGCATCTGGTCGATGAGCTGACGCGGTTTCTCGAAGGCCGTCCGATCCTCGCTCGTCCGGTCTCGGCCGCCGAGCGTGGTTGGCGACTGTGTCGGCGTCATCCCGCGATCGCTTCGCTCACGGCAGGCATTGCGGCATCGCTCGTGATTGGAACAGTCGTCTCTTGGTCCTATGCCGTGCAGGCCGACAAGCAAGCCAAGCAGGCTTTGCTCAACGCGAAACGGGCCGACGAACAAGCTCAAGTCGCGAAAGCCAACGAGAAACGAGCTGACGAAAAGACCGCAGAGGCGACCGCCAATGAGAAGCGTGCGAACGACGAGAAGCTCGCGTCTAATCGCTTCCTTTATGTGGCGCACATGAACCTCGCCCAAGCCGGCTGGGATGATACACGCGTCGGTCAAACAGTCCGTCTGCTCGACCTGTACCGGCCGGCCGCAGGGCAGCCCGGTGGTCCGGACGATTTGCGCGGCTTCGAGTGGTATTTCTGGAACCGCCTGACCCATTCCTATCTGAAGAGCCTTGAAGGGCACACCGATGTCGTCATGAGCGTGGCGTTTAGCGCGGACGGGCAACGGCTGGCGTCCGCAAGCGGCGATCGGACGGTGAAGGTGTGGGACGCCACGAGCGGTCGGGAGACGCTCACGTTGAAGGGGCACACTGGCCAGGTCATTAGCGTGGCGTTTAGCGCGGACGGGCAACGGCTGGCGTCGGCAGGGAGCGATGGGATGGTGAAGGTATGGGACGCCACGAGCGGTCAGGAGGCGCTCACTATGAGAGGGCACACCAGCGGTGTCAGTAGCGTTGCGTTTAGTCCGGACGGGAAACGGCTGGCGTCCGCAGGCGACACGACTGTGAAAGTGTGGGACGCCACGAGCGGTCAGGAGACGCTCACGTTGAGAGGGCACACCAGCTACGTCATTGGTGTGGCGTTTAGCGCGGACGGGCAACGGCTGGCGTCCGCAAGCGGCGATCGGACGGTGAAGGTGTGGGACGCCACGAGCGGTCAGGAGACGCTCTCGTTAAAAGGGCACACCCTCCCGCTCCGTTGCGTGGCGTTTAGCGCGGACGGGAAACGGCTGGCGTCGGCCAGCGGGGATCCTATCCATCTTGGAACGTCGGGCGAGGTGAAAGTGTGGGACGCCACGAGCGGTCAGGAGACGCTCACGTTGAAAGGGCACACCGGCTCGGTCTCAAGCGTGGCGTTTAGCGCGGACGGGAAACGGCTGGCGACGGCCAGCCACGATCAGACGGTGAAGGTGTGGGACGCGGCCACGGGGCAGGAGACGTTCACGCTGAAAGGGCACACCAACATGGTCACGAGCGTAGCATTTAGCCCGGACGGGAAACTGCTGGCGTCGGCAGGGGGGGACCAATTCAATTTCGCCACGCCGGGAGTGGTGAAGGTGTGGAACGGCACGAGCGGTCAAGAGGCGCTCACATTGAAAGGCCACACCGACCCGGTCTTAAGCGTGGCGTTTAGCCCGGACGGAAAACGGCTGGCATCGGCCAGCCGAGATCAGACAGTGAAGGTTTGGGACGTTACGAGCGGTCAGGAGACGCTCACGTTGAAAGGGCACACCGGCCGGGTCTCGAGCGTGGCGTTTAGCCCGGACGGGAAACGGCTGGCGTCGGCAAGCTTTGATCAGACGGTGAAGGTGTGGGACGCCACGAGCGGTCAGGAGACGCACACGTTGAAAGGGCACACCGGCTCGGTCATGAGCGTGACGTTTAGTGCAGACGGAAAACGGCTGGCGTCGGCCGGAGAGGACCAAACGGTGAAGGTGTGGGACGCCACGAGCGGTCAGGAGATGCTCACGTTGAAAGGGCACACCGGCGGGGTCCAGAGCGTGGCGTTTAGCGTGGACGGAAAACGGCTGGCGTCGGCAGACTATGGCGGGGTGAAGGTGTGGGATGCCACGAGCGGTCTTGAGGTGTACACGTTGAAAGGGCACACCAGCATGGTGACGAGGATGGCGTTTAGCGCGGACGGGAAGCGGCTGGCATCGGCCAGCATCGATCAGACGCTGAAGGTGTGGGATGCCACGAGTGGTCAGGAGACGCTCACGTTGAAAGGGCACACCGGCGGCGTCTTGGGTGTGGCGTTCAGCGCGGACGGAAAACGGCTGGCATCGGCCAGCATCGATCAGACGGTGAAGGTGTGGGACGTTACGAGCGGTCAGGAGACGCTCACGTTGAAAGGGCACACCGGCTGGGTCAATAGCGTGGCGTTTAGCGCAGACGGAAAACGGCTGGCGTCGGCCAGCTCCGATAAGACGGTGAAGGTGTGGGACGCGACGCCTCGTCCGTGAGGCGACACGATTCGCAGTGTTTGAGGTCCGCACAACGGACACTGACCTTGTCGTCGAGTGGACGCAATGGAGATTCGAGAATGATTCGATCTAGCAAGACCTCAGGGCGGCTGTTTTTGCGGATCGTGATTGGTGCGATCCTCGGCGGACTTGCACCGATTCTGGATTACAAAACCGCGGCCCAAAGCGGGGGTATCCTCCAAAACTGGTTCAATATGGCCGGACCTCCCAACACAACGGCAATCGTGGTCTGGGCCACACTCGGTTCCCTGACGGCATTCGCCCTCACCGAAAGGAAATCCAAATGACTGCGGACAGCGCACGTCTTCGGCGCTCTTGGGACGGAAAAAGTGTGGGACGCGACGCCTCGTCCGTGAGCCGAAACGATTCGCAGTGTTTGAGGTCCGCACAACGGACACCCGCACCGTAAGCACGAAAGCCACAAATCATGACCGATCACAACGCACCAACTGACAATCGGGCCGCCCCGAACAAACCTCGCAGGAACTGCAGGCTCAACATTATCACCAGCTACTTGTGTTATCTCGCAGCCCTTGGGAGCTTCATCGGCGGTGGATCTGGGGGCCGGAGCGTGATGTATGGCCTGGTCGTGATGAACTTGGCCTTATCCTTCATGTACTTCATGAACGGCATCACGAATTTACGACAGGCACGCCAGCAACAAGATCCTTCCACCGCGCCGCCTCGCATGAACCGCCGTTGGGCGATTGCGACCGGCGTCTTGGGCGTCATCATTCCCATCAGCCTCGTGGTGATTCTTCCGCCCTTCTTTTGGAAGCCTGAACTGGTCGTCAAGAACGTGGGCACAAACGCCGTGACGCTCTCCTTCAAAAGCGATACTTTCGTGAATCAGCCCGGCAATGCCTGGCACATCCGCTTCTACGCGGGCGACATCCTCACGATTCGCGCGGGTCAGTCCGTGGACGCCCCCTCGCACTCCGTGAGGCTGCCGGAGCGCCACCCGAAACCGTGGACGCTCCATCCAATTGCGGAGCGCTACACCGCCGAGGTCAACGCGGACGACCCTCAGAACATCCTCTTCGAGTATCGAACAGGAACAGGAACAGGGGACGCGACGCCTCGTCCGTGAGCCGACACGATTCGCAGTGATTGAGGTCCGCACAACGGACACTGATTGTTGTCGTCGAGAATAGAAGAAAGGGTTTCACCGTGAAAAAGACGACCGCAGGATTCACACGTTGGGTTCGCAGTGCTTCATCGATTGCGAGATTTCTTGTCGGACCATTCTTTTTCACGGTCTTCGTGGCCCTTGGAAGTCTGCTGATGACCGGTCAGGGTCGTGACAACCGCTTGCAAGCGGACGAGAAGCCGGCCGACTCCGCTGCCCCGGCCAAAGTGGAGCCGCCGGCAGGTCAGGTGGCGGATGCTGGTCCGAAGACGCTCACGCTGGAAGGACATGCTCTCGCGGTCACGAGCGTGGCGTTTAGCCCGGACGGGAAGCGCCTGATCTCGGCGAGTGGTGGGTTTCAGAAAACTACCAAGTCTGGTGAAGTGAAAATGTGGGACGCGGTCACCGGTCAGGAGTTGCTCACATTGAAAGGACACACCGAGTCGGTCTGGAGCGTCGCGTTCAGCCCGGACGGGAAGCAGGTGGCCTCGGGCAGCGGAGATGTGATTCAACTTCAACGCAACAAGCCTGGGGAGGTCAGGCTGTGGGACGCAGACACGGGCGAGGAGATACTCCTGCTGAAAGGACACATCCACCGAGTTCGGTGCGTCGCGTTCAGTCCAGACGGGAAGTGGCTGGCCTCGGCGAGTGATGATCGGACGCTCAAAGTGTGGGACATGGCGACAGGCCAGGAATTGCTCAATCTGACCGCATTCACCGGTCCCGTCAGCAGTGTGGCGTTCAGCCCGGATGGGAAGCGGCTGGCCTCGGCCAGTGGAATCTATGGTTATGGCGGGAAGTGGCTCGGCAAAGACTACTTCTATGGTGACGAATCTTGCGAGCTAAAGCTTTGGGATGTCTCCACGGGCCGAGTGTCGCTCAGACTGAAGGGTCTCGCCGGTCCTGTCACGAGCATGGCATTTAGCGCGGACGGGAATCGGTTGGCTTCGGCGAGTTTGAATTCTCTGAATTACCTGCTGGAGACATATTCGATGGCCGGGAAGACTCTTCCCGCGGTGCGTGATGATCGCACGGTCCGGGTGTGGGACACGGCCACGGGCCTGGCGTCCCTCACCTTGGAAGGACGTCTCGGCTCTGTTTCGAGCATCGCAATGAGTCCGAATGGAAAGTGGCTGGGCACGGCGCAGGACCGTGCCGTCAAGGTGTGGAATGCGAATACCGGCCAGGAGTCGCTCACGTTGAACGAACACACGGACCAGGTCACTTGCGTGGCGTTTAGCCCCGACGGAAAGCGGCTGGCCACGGCGAGTCGGGACAAGACAGTCAAAGTGTGGAACGTCACGCCTCGTCAGTGAGCCGGGCGAAGCAAAACGGTGGACGGAAGCAAAACGGGCGGAAGCAAAACGGGGACGCGACTCTTTGATTCAACCCAGAAGACCCCACAACGGATCGACGAAAGGAATTCGTGATGGCGATCGAGATCACCTGCGAATGTGGCAAACGACTCACGGTCAACGATGAGTTCGCGGGGCAGCGGCAGCAGTGCCCCAACTGTCAAGAATGGCTGACGTTGCCGATGCAACCGAATTCGAAAACAGAGCGGCCGTCTGTTGCGGATCGCAAGAGTCGCATGGCCGAGGTGATGGACGGCAGGTTGGCGCTCGTGCGCTCCAATGTCTCGTTGGGGATCTCGTGGATTTATGTGGGATATCTGATGTCCGTCTATGTGGGTACCCAAGAGAAAGTGTTCGCCACCAATGTGCTGCAGTTTTTCACCATTTTGGCCAGCGTTGTCACGATCGTCGGCAAGCTCATGTGCCTGACGGCTCCGTCTCAGGTTGAGGGAAAGGAATGGATTCGTCTGGCGGTACTGGTTGATGGACTGGCTGCGTTCCTCAGCGTAGCCGGACCATTCATGCCGTTGCCGCCCCTGGTGCCCAGGACTGCACTCGCTCTGACGATCGGGCTGCTCTTGGCGCTGAGTAACGTGTGCGTTGTGTTGTTTTTACGACATCTCGGCGAGTTTCTGGGACAACGGAACATCACAGAGAAAGCCTCCGGACTTCTCAAGATCTTGAGAATCCTTCTGATCGCTGTGTTGATCCTGGTGTTGTTGACCCTCGTAAATGCGCAGCCACTCGTCGCCATCGGACTGATCGCACTCCTGATTTCCATGATCGTCGTCACCGTTCTTTACTTGAACCTGCTTTCCACGTGTCGAAACGCATTGTCCAAAGACAAATAACCCAACCCTCCTTCGCCGTCCTCCCGCTAATCGTGGGAGGAGGAAAAGGTGGAGGAAAAAGTGTCAGGGTCAGGAACCGTTTCACGCCGCACTCCTTGGCTTCTGACCGCGTTGACAATGCCGTCGACAACTGCAAAACGCTGAGTGATCCGATCCACGAACGTCTGGCACGAAAGGTCACGGCATGCTGCGAAGTTTCAGGAGATTTGACGAGACTCGAAACGAGGTCCGCTTGGATTTCTTCGAGCCGCCGGAATCGCTGCTGGCTCGATTGCCGGAGTTGTCGGGAACGCGATTGCCGGCGGGTCGCGGCTTGCTTCCGTGGTCGAGCGTCACGGTCGAGGGGGACGAGTTGCGAGTGACGGAATCTGGGCGGCGGCTCGTGCGTGGACGAGTCGCGTCGCAGCCACAAGGTTGCTCGCTGATCCTGGAATCGTCGGCACCCGTTCTGAAAATCGCCGTGTACTTGTGGTTGTTCACTGCGGTCTGCGGGATTTTCTTCGGCGTCTTTCCCGTGTTGGCAGCCGTCTTGCAAGGACGCTTCCCGTTTCCGAAGCTAGCCGAGAATTTCATTTACTGCAGCCTCGTGGGAAGTCTCGTGTATCCCGCGTTATGGGGCCGCCGGTGGGAGTTTCGCCGGATTGCAGCGGCGCTCAGCGAGCGATTGCAGGCGAACAACAACTCGGAGTTGCAATCTGTCAGCCAGCAGTCGAGTCTCGCCCGCCGAGGTGCTTGGAGTTCTGTCCTGAGCGCGTTTCTGTGGGCACCGCTGATCGCCATTAACGGCTCTCCGCTGGCTCTGGCGGGGAAGCCGACCATTCCGGCCCCCTGGGAGAATCCGTCTGACTTCTTGGTCGGTGCTTTACTCGTCGACTTCTTCTATGTGCCGTTCGTCATGCTGTTGATCGGATGGGCGTTCGTTGGCGGCGGAGCAGCCTGCGGACATCTCACCGCCAAGTTATTGCCGAGCCGCATTCCTCGGCTTCGCCAATGGACGACGACGCTCTTGGCAATGACCGTTTCGTTGTGGCTGAATTGGCTCATCAGTGGCAGCCAGATGATCGAGCGAATGTTAGACATGCCGTGAATCGTGACGAGGACTTGTCGATGACTCCCAACGATGTGTTGAGTTGAAAACTGAAGGCAAAGGGGACGCAACTCCTTGATCAAACCGCGCTCCGCACACATGGGCCATCCCGACGGCCGAGACGGTCTCGATCGCGCGCGGCTCACTGAACTGATAGTCCTCATGGGGGAACATGCGATGGTCGTGAAAAGCGTGGGGGTTCTTTCTGTCGGCAAGGTCTTGGGGTGCCTCGGTGCAGTGCTGGGACTGTTGTATTTCGGCGTGATTCTCTGGCAAGACCTGGGCAGGGCTCCGGCTGCGTTTCCGCAGACAAAGGGGGACGCACTCGCCAACGGCATCATCATCTTCATCTCCGCGCCGATCGCCTTCGGGGTGCTCGGTTTCATCGGGGGAATCCTCTTGGCCGCGTTGTACAACGTCGTGGCGCGTGGCTTGGGTGGGATCGAAATCACGTTGGGGGAGCGCGAACGAAAGGAGGCCGCGCAAAACCAACGAGACGCAACGATCTGATCCAACGTCGTGGCCACCGAATCGATCAGGGGTCAGGTCTTCAAATTTCATTTTGGCACAGCGAATTGGGTGCGATGTGGGTTGGAATGACGGTGTGAGAAGAGAGTCAAGGGTGGATCGGGAGGCCGAAAATGAAATTTGAAGACGTGACCCCGGCTCGCGGCACAACAGACACTGACCTTGTCGTCGAGAAACACAGAAAGGCTGCCACCGTGAAGCGGACCACTCTCAGAGTTCTTCGGATGATTCTCATGGAGGCACTGCTTCTGGCAGCAGTCGGAAACGTCGGCCTCGCCCAAGCGCAACCTTCAGACCCTCACATGGGAAGCAACGCTGCGCCGGCCAGGGTCGTGGTCGGTGCCTATGTCAACGATGTCCAAGATCTGAACCTGAATACTCACAGCTATGCGATGGACATCTACCTGTGGTTCCGCTGGCGAAATTCCGAACTGGCACCGGCTGCTTCGGTCGAGATGGTCAACGCCTTTGACCTGTGGGGCCACAATACCAAAGTGACCTATGACGAACCGGTGAAACTCGCGACCGGAGAGCTGTATCAGGTGATGCGAGTCCAGGGGCGCTTCAGCAAGAAGTTTCTGTTGACGAACTTTCCCTACGATCATCAGCAGTTGGTCATCGAATTCGAGGATGCGAAACACGCGGCGCAACGCTTGATCTATCAGCCCGACAGCCAGCCGCTAGCGATCAACCCGCGACTGGTCCTTCCTGGCTTTCGCATCGGAGCCTCGCGTCTGGAGATCGAGATATTCAAATACCCCACCACCTTCGGCGACCCACGGTCGGATCAATCTCAAAGCCACTCACGCGGCCGCATCGTGATTCCGATCGCCCGTCCGGTCGCCACCTACAGCGTGAAGCTGCTGCTGCCGATTACCTGTCTGGTCCTGTGCGCTTCGTTGATGCTGCTGGTGCGACCCACTCACATCGACGCTCAACTGGGGATCGGCATCACCTCACTGCTGGCTGTTGTGGCCCTGCAACTCACGACCAATCAAGAGCTGCCGAACGTCGATTACCTGGTGTTGATGGACAAGATTTACATCTCGGCCTACGTCTACATTCTCGCCGCCCTGGCCGTCGTCCTGCGCACTTCGCGACTGATCGACGCTCAACAACTGCCACATGCCGAGCAACTGCAACGGCGAATGTTCGTGGTCCTGACCGGTCTGATCCTGCTGGTCTGCGTGACCGTTGTCTGCCTCGCAATTCTTCGTGGATGAGTCGGAAAGCGGGAATGCGATGTCCGGTGGGTCGGGGCTTGCTGCCGAGGTCGCTCGATTCGGTACGGGCGACTTGCCGAGATCGCAATTTCAGAAAAACGAAGCGACCCTGCGACGGCTGGACGATATATTGACGCGGCATTCCACCTCCCGCCTGACCGGTCACCATGCTTCGATCCTGCTTGCTTTTGCTGTCGTTGATCGTGTGCGTCTCGGTGACGCGCGCCGAGGATCGGCCGTCGGTTGCTAGCGCGAAGAGCTCGTCCCTGTTTGAATCGCAGGTGCGGCCGATTCTCAAAACGCATTGCTTCCCGTGTCACGGCGAAGAGGAAAAGCACGAAGCGAAACTTGATCTGCGATTGGCTCGTCTCATTTCGAAAGGTGGCGAGTCGGGGCCGGCGCTCGTGGCCGGCAAGCACGCGGACAGTTTGCTCTGGAAGCGGATCACGGCTGGCGAGATGCCTCCCGGTGAGAAAAAGCTGAGCGAAAAGGAACGGCGCATCATCGCGGCGTGGATTGATGCTGGAGCGAAGACAGCTCGGCCGGAGCCGGAAGCGATCTCAGACGACGACGTGACAGAAGAGGAGCGATCGTTCTGGTCGTTTCAGCCGATTCGACGGCCGAGTGTGTCGCGTGTGCAACGGGCTGACGTGGTGCGCACTCCCGTCGATGCGTTTCTGCTGGCTCGCCTGGAAGAAGACAAACTCGCGTTCTCGGACGAAGCTGACGCCGTGACGCTGGTGCGGCGCGCGTCGTTCGATTTGCTCGGACTGCCGCCGACTCCGGAGGAAGTTGATGAGTTCTTGACCGATCGCGAACCGGGAGCCTACGAACGACTGATTGATCGGCTGCTGGAGTCGCCGCACTACGGCGAGCGGTGGGCGCGGCACTGGCTCGACATCGCCGGCTACGCCGACAGCGATGGATTCGGCGAGAAAGATCTCGAACGCAAGTGGGCCTTCAAGTACCGCGACTGGTTGATCCGAGCGATCAACTCCGACCGGCCGTGGGATGAAATGATTCGCGAGCAACTGGCCGGCGATGAATTGCTGCTTTCGCTCACCAGCGTCGCGGGGGTCAAGCCGCCGTTGAAGGGTAAGGCTCCGATTGAGTATCGCGGACTCACCGAACAACAAGCGGAGATGCTGATCGCAACTGGATTCCTCCGCATGGGACCGGACGGCACGGGCGATGCCGCGGTCAGTCAAGATATCGCTCGCAACGAGTGCATCGCCGAGACGATCAAGATCGTCAGCACTTCGCTGTTGGGGCTGACGGTCGGGTGTGCTCAGTGTCATTCGCATCGGTACGACCCGATCTCGCATGTCGATTACCATCGGATGCGAGCCATCTTTGAACCCGCTCTGAATTGGAAGGACTGGCGAAATCCCAACGCGCGGCTCGTGTCGTTGTGGACGGTCGAGCAAAACGAACTCGTGGCCAAGTGCGATCTTGAAATCAAACGGATCGAAAAGGAACGTACCGACAAGATCGAGGAGCTGGCCGCCAACTTCCGCGAAAAGAACATGGAAGGGTTGCCCGACGAGCTGAAAGACAAAATCCGCGAGGCCTACAAAACGCCGCTCGCCAAGCGGACTGACGAACAGAAGCAGGTACTGGCGGATCATCCGAAGGCGGCCGTCGGTGTGAACCTGATCGATCGCAACCTCAAGGACGAGCACAAGGCGATCATGGATCAGTTCGGCAAGCTGATCTCCGATCAGCGTGCGATTCGGCCTGCCGATGACTTCGCGCATTGCCTGACCGAAGTTCCCGGCAAGATCCCGCCGACGCATCTGTTCTTCCGAGGCGAGATCACTCAGCCGAAACAAGAAGTCGCACCGGGCGAACTGGCAGTGCTGACTGCGCCGTCTGGCGTCACGATCCCGCGCGATGATGTCAACCTGCCGACCTCTGGCCGCCGCCTGGCGTACGCTCAGATGTTGACCAGCGGCCAACATCCACTCGTCGCGCGAGTCTTCGTGAACCGCATTTGGATGCACCACTTTGGTCGCGGCCTGGTCGCGACTCCCGGCGACTTCGGACGGTTGGGCGAACCGCCGTCGCATCCCGAGTTGCTCGATTGGCTCGCCGACGAATTCATGCGCTCCGGCTGGTCGCTCAAGAAACTGCATCGCCTGCTGATGAATTCGACGGCCTATCGGCAATCGTCGCGACGGCGTCTCGAACTGGATTCCGCCGATCCCGATAACCGATTGCTCGGCCGCATGTCGATCCGCCGGCTCGAAGCCGAGACTGTTCGCGACGCAATGCTCGCCGTGAGCGGCGAACTGACCGTGAAGTTGTTCGGAGCACCGATTCCCGTCACGCCCGACGAGACCGGACAGATCATCGTCGGAGTCGACACACGCGATACGGCCGGGCGACCGACGGGCAAAAAAGTGCCGCTCAACGGCGAGGAATATCGTCGCAGCGTTTACATCACCGTCCGCCGCACGATGCCGCTGGCGATGCTAGAAACCTTCGACGCGGCGACGCTTGCTCCGAACTGTGCGATTCGCACACCGTCCACCGTCGCGCCGCAATCGCTGATGCTGATGAACAACGAGTTCGCGTCAGATCAATCGGAAGCCCTCGCCGAACGAGTCGCCCACATCGCCGGCAGTGTCCCAGCCGCGCAAGCCCGAGTCGCCTGGCGACTGACGCTCGCTCGCGAACCGAGTGACGCTCAAGTGCAAGCCGCCGTCGCATTCCTGACCGGGCACGCGGAACAATTTGCTGGGCAACCGGCTGACAAGAAGAATCCCGTGACTCCGGCTCAACGGGCACTGAGCAGCTTCTGCCAAGCCTTGTTGATTTCCAATGGCTTCTTGTACGTCGATTGAGGTCGAGTCACGTCATGAACCGTCTAATCTACGTTGAGACCAGCATTCCAAGTTTTTATTGGGAAACTCGGCCTCAGCCGGAGCATCAGGCTCGGAGGCAATGGACTCAGGAATGGTGGGAGAACGCCGTGCTGACCGAGACTCTGGTGACTTCGCTGGCGGTCATCGCTGAATTGCAGCGGACGCCGGAACCGAAACGATCGCAAGTGCTCCGATTGCTCGATCCGCTGCCGTTGCTGGAATCTCCGGAAGATGTGGACGCCATGATCGAGGTGTATCTCGCACAAAAGCTGATGCCCGCGGACGCGGCCGGCGATGCCCGACATTTGGCTCTGGCCACGTACCACCAATGCGATATTCTCGTCACGTGGAATTGCCGCCACATTGCCAACGCCAACAAGACGTCGCACATTCAACTCATTAACGGACGCCTCGGATACAACACTCCGCAACTCGTCACACCGTTGGAACTGCTGGAGACCGAAGCATGAATCCTGAAACACCCAGCCCCGCCCGTGATGATGGATTGGAATGGTTGCGAGCCATACGCCGGCAAATGTCCGTTGAAGCAAATAACGATCCGCGCCTTATGGGCCAACGGCTTCGTGAAATGGAGCAGCAGTACGCAAGTCGAATGGTCCGCGCGAAGAAATCACTCGAACCAACGGCTGTGAATTCGCGACCGACATAATTGGAATCGAAACAATGCTTCTCGCGAACCGCCTCGGACTGAGCCGTCGTCATTTTCTGGCCACTCAGAGTTTCTCACTCGGCTCGCTGGCCGTGGCCTGGCTGATGGAGCGTGACGGCATTACGGCCGCACCCGCGAAGCCGACGCTCGAACGGCCGACGTTTGACCTTATGCCCAAGCAGCCGCACTCCGAGCCGCGTGCTCGTGCGATGATTTCGATGTTCATGCAAGGCGGGCCGAGCCACGTCGATCTGTTTGATCCAAAGCCGGAGCTGTCCAAGTATCACATGCAGGAGTATTCCGGCGGCGACTTCAAATTCGACAGCGTCGATCAGGCGAGCCGGAAACTGTTCGCCGGGCCGTGGAAGTTCCGGCCGCGCGGCGATTGCGGCACCGAGTTGAGCGATCTGCTGCCGCACTTGGGCACGGTCGCCGACGACGTCTGTGTGATCCGATCGATGCGGACCGGCGTCAACAATCACGGTCAGTCGATCCTCGCGTTGCAGTCGGGAGTCGTCCTACCCGGTCGGCCGTCGCTCGGTTCTTGGATGACGTACGCGCTGGGCAGTGAGAACGATGACTTGCCGGCGTTCATGGTGTTGCGAGACCCCGCGTCGCTGCCGGTCGAAGGGGTCTACAACTGGTCGAACGGCTTTCTGCCGTCGATTTTTCAAGGCACTGTCGCTCGGCCGACAGAGCCGCGGATCGCGAATCTCGATCCGCCGCCGCACATGCAGGGCAAGCCCCAGGAACGCTTCCTCGCGTATCTCGAACAGATCAATCGCGAGCATCTCGCCGATCGCCCCGGAGAGAACGACCTCGCGGCACGCATCGCCAGTTACG
Organism: Candidatus Kuenenia stuttgartensis; assembly: GCA_945904015.1. GTDB lineage: Bacteria > Planctomycetota > Planctomycetia > Planctomycetales > Planctomycetaceae > SXKJ01. The sequence goes on from CAMDPK010000131.1 coordinate 17,536, forward strand.
AACTCGCCGCGAAGATGCAGTCCGCCGCGAAAGAGGCGTTCGACGTCTCACGCGAGACGAAAGCGACGCAGGAGATGTACGGACTCAACCGCGCTGAGACGAAAGAATTCGGCTCGCGCTGTTTGATCGCTCGGCGTCTGATCGAGCGGGGCGTGCGATTTGTGCAGCTCTTCACCGCCAATCAAGAGTGGGATCATCACAGCAACATTCTCACGAGTCTGCCGCGTGTCTGCCTGAAGATCGATCAACCCGCCGCGGCGCTGGTTCGCGATCTCAAAGAGCGCGGGTTGCTCGACACGACGCTGGTTCATTGGGGGGGCGAGATGGGCCGTCTGCCGGTGGTCCAAAACGCGGCCAAAGGGACCATCGGCCGAGACCACAATACCTACGGCTTCAGCCACTGGCTGTCCGGCGGCGGCGTGAAGGGAGGCATGACTTACGGAGCGACCGACGAGATCGGCCACAAGGCGGTCGAGAATGTCGTCATGCACCACGACTACCACGCGACGCTGTTCCACCTCTTCGGCCTCGACCCGCAGCGCGTCGCCTTCCCGCGAGCGACCGGCACCAGCCAACTTATCGAGACACAGCAAGCTCGTGTTGTTCGTGAAATCTTGATCTGATCGGCTCGGCGATCAGAGGGAACGGAGACGATGATGCGAACGCGAATTCTGCGAGCAGTCCTGTTGTTCGCGTTGACGGCGCGCACCCTCATCGGGGCTGAGCCAGCCGACGTGGTGCTCACCGGCGGGAAGATTGTCACGCTGGATGCGCAGCAGCGAGTTGTTGAGGCTCTCGCCGTGCGTGACGGCAAGATCGTTGTCACGGGCAGCAATGCCGACGTGCAACCGCTGATCGGATCAACGACAGAAATTATTCGACTCGACGGCAAGGCGGTGTTGCCGGGGTTCATCGAGTCGCATTGTCACGCGGTCGGTGTGGCGCGCGGGATGCTCGACCAGACGTATGCCGAACTGTCGAGCATCGCAGAAATGCAGGACTGGATTCGGCAGGCGGCTCACGATGTCCCGGCTGGCCGATGGATCGAGGTGCCGCGCAACGAGATCACTCGCTTCAAAGAACGTCGCTTCCCGACGCCGGCGGAACTCGATGCCGCCTGCACGACGCATCCTGTGCTGTACAACTCGGTGTCGAACAAATGGGTGCTCAACACGAAGGGTTTCGAGACGCTGGGGCTGATCGATTCCAAGAGCAAACTTGATGATGGTGAAGTCGTGCGCGACGAAGCCGGCAAGCCGCTGTTGCTGCGTGGCGGCACCGGGACCATTCGCAAGCACACGCCGAAAGCTCCGGAGCATTCGCGGGACGAAGTGCTCGCGGCACTCGCGAAAGTCTTGCAGACGTACAACTCGGTTGGCATCACCAGCATCTTCGAGCGAGCGACCGATCCCGGCAGCCTCAGCTTGTTTCGCGAGTTGAAGACGCGCGACCAATTGACGACTCGCGTGACCGGCACGTTTCGGTTCTCGGCCAAGACGGTCGACGGCGTCGAAAAATATGTCGCGAGCCTCGGCCTGAAACCTGGAGAGGGGGATGAATGGATCAAGGCCGGGCCGCTGAAGATTACCATCGACGGCGGCATCCATTGGGGGACGACGCGGCTGTCGGAAGCCTACGGCCCGAAGCGGATCGCGTTCTATCGGCTGACCGATCCGGAATATCGCGGCGAGCAATTCTTCTCGGCCGCTGAAATGCAGACCGTCTTCGCGGCGGCACAAAGACTCGGTTGGCAGATGAGTTGCCATGTGACCGGCGACGAAGGGACGCGGCAAGTTCTGGAAGCTCTCGGCCGAGTCGCCGCTGAACAACCCGACGTGCGAAAGCGACGCTTCACGCTGATTCACGCCTACTTCCCGGCACCGGACATCGTGCGGCAGTGCCGCGAACTCGGCGTGTGCGTCGATACGCAGGGCTACCTCTACTACCGCGACGCCGACACGCTGGCTCAGGTTTATGGCCCGCAGTGGGCGGAGAGATTCATCGGACTCGGCGATTGGGTGCGGGGCGGTATTCCGGTCGGTCTCAACGCGGATCACATGATCGGCCTCGATCCGAACCATTCGATGAACTCGTTCAACCCGCTGCTGATGCTGTCGATCGCGGTCACTCGCAAGACGTTGGACGGGCATGTGCATGGGCCGCAGCAAGCACTCTCACGCATTGACGCGCTGCGCACCGTCACTCAATGGCCGGCGTATCTGAGCTTCGATGAATCGAAACTCGGAACGTTGGAAGTCGGCAAGCTGGCCGACTTGGTCGTGCTCAATCGCGATTACCTCGCCTGCCCGAATGACGAACTTGCGAAGCTGACAGTGGAGCGAACGATCGTCGGTGGGCGAACGGTGTTTCGGAAATAGCCCGGACGTGGGCGTCCGGGCTACGTTTGCAAGCCGCGTTTTTTGCGAGCGGTCACGATGGAATAGCCTCGGACATCTTGGATCTCGACATCGGACAGCACGAAGTGCAGGTTGTTGCGATACCAATTCGGACTCTTGGTGACGAGAAACATTCGACCGCCGGGCTGAAGGGCACGAGCCGCAGCTTCGATGAAGATCGCGGTGATTGCCCAGTTCGAGTAGTACGGCGGATTCGCCAGCACGAGATCAAATGTGCTGGGGTATCGAACGTGGCCGGAGTCGTCCAACTGAATCGACAGCGACGATCGTTCGTCTTCGGAGACGGCTTCACCGGCACGCGATGGCTTGACGGGCTGATTGACGACCATGATGCCGTTCAACTCCGCGCCGTGTAGCGAGCATTGCAAGGCACGCGGATTCGAATCGACCGCATGAACGTGAACTCCAGGCTGGCGGAGTGCGAGCGCGATGCCGACGGTACCCGATCCGCAACCGAGGTCGAGGATGCGGCTGCCCGGCAAGACGGCTTGGCTGGCTTCGGTCGCTTCCAGTAACGCTCGCGCGCCGACGTCGAGCTGACGATGGCTGAAGACGCTGGGGCGGCTGACCGCATGAATCAACTGTTCGCCGTCGCGGAAGGCGAAGTTCGCAGTGAATTCGCGCACGCGGCGAAGAGGCTCGGTCTTTTTGGCGAGATACACGACACCGCGCGGTTCAGGGCGTTTCGTGATCTTTCCAAACAGCAATTGCAGTTGATCGTGCAGCCATTCGTCGTTCGGGTTGTCGGTCGACGTGATCAACCGACCGCCGATCTCCAGACGCTCGTGAGCTTGCTGCAGCAGCTCGCGTGTCAGTTCCGCCTCGCCATTTTTTCGGAATGGCAAGGCGATGGTGTCGAACGGTCCTTCGGGAAAGTCGGTCTCGCAAATCACCGAAACGTTGCCGGGCTTGAGGGCGATCTCTTCGCGGGCTTTTTTGGCCAGGAAGACATCCAGAAAAAAGCACGTCACCTTGATGTCCGGCGAGCGATTTGCGACCGCGGACGCGAACTGGCCACGACCGAGCGAAGTGCAGAGCACTCGATTGCCGATGACGTCGTCCAGCGCGCCGACCAACAACGCTTCCTGCATTGGCGGAACGGTGTTGTTCTCCACATCACCGCGAGCCACTTTGGCATTCGAGTCGGCTTGAGATTGGGTGGAACGAGACATTGGCGGTCTTGTGACTTGCGAGACGAGCGACTGCAATGCGGAAATTGTGACACGGGCATTTGACCGAAACGACCAAAAATCGCCAATCCGAGGATTTCGCGATGATTCGAGTCCATTTTTTCAGACGAATTCTGCCGCTTGTGGCGGTCGCAGGAGCGCTGATTGGCCTCTGGCCCGCCGAGACAGGCTGGACGCAGACGGCGAAGCCAAAAGTGAAGACCTCGGCGAGGAAGTCCAATGACCTTGAAGAAGAACTCGCGAAGTACGTCGCGCCGCTGACCGGCGAAGAATCGCCGATCGCTGTTGGCAAGACGGTGACTGTCACGCTCTCCAACGGAAAGACGCTGACCGATTTCGAGGTCACGGAAACTCAGCTCGGCAAAGGAGACGAGACGCTCAAGCTGTTTGGAATTCAAGATGCCGATGGCAAGAAGAAGCAGAAGCTCGCAGGCACAACCATCGCGAGAATTCGGTCGGGCGACCGCGATTACGACGTTCTGCTCGATCCCGCCAAGAAGGGGCCTGTGCTCCTCGATATCACTCAGCGAAACCTCGATGTCAACGAGCGCCTGAAAAGCTCTCAGAACCAATTGTGGGATGATCCCTCCGACGACGATCGATCCAAGACGATTGCCGAGTACAAAGATTTCTTGCAAAAGGTGCAGGCGAGCTATCAGTTTCCTCTGCGGCTATATGAAACGAAATTCTTCTTGGTGCTTTCGGATATTCCTGCGGCTCAAGTGACGCCGTATGTCGCGTCGCTGGATGCGATGTATTCCAAACTGAGCAGTGCGTTCGGTGTGCCCAAGGATAAAAACATCTGGCTGGGGAAGTGCATGGTCCTGGCGTTCCTCAATGAGGAATCATTTCACGCCTTCGAGCGAACCTTCATGGACAACACCGACACGCAGGGAGCACAAGGGCTGCATCATTCCGCCAGTGACGGGCGTGCGATCATCAGTTGCTATCGCGGCAACAATCCGTCGTACTTCGCCGTCGTGCTGGTTCACGAAACGGCTCACGGCTTCCTGCATCGGCTGCGATCGTCGGTTCACATCCCGCCCTGGATCAACGAAGGCGTGGCCGACTGGGTCGCGGGGGCGATCGTCACTCAAAGCAAAGCGGTGACCGAGCGACAAAAAGACGGCGTCGATCGCTTGCGTCAGACGGGCTCGCTGGGAGTGAACTTTTTCGACGAACGAGCCAACTTGCAGCCGTGGCAATACGGCATCGCGTCCAACCTGACCAACTTCATGCTGCAAATTGACGCTGGCCGTTACCGCATGTTCATCCTTGGCATCAAAGAAGGCTTCAAGCCAGAAGAGGCGTTGAAACGCGCCTACGGGATGACCCCTGCCGACCTGATCGCGCAATACGGTCGTTCGATCGGTCTCAATGGACTTCGGCCCTGACGCCGTAGACAATATGGAAGGACCAGTCGCTCACGTCAGCGTGGGTTAAGTTGAGCGGAGCGTTTTGAGAGTTCCGTTCGACACAGAGCCACAAACGGGAGGACTGGTCCGATGAGTAAGCTACGGTTCGTTGGTTTGGACGTCCACAAAG